>JAJPZJ010000015.1 GCA_021204405.1 Tannerellaceae bacterium
GACTTCAAATCCAGAATTTATAATAGGACATTATGCGGATAATCATTTAATATTAATGTAGTAAATCTTTTTAAAGATATCCTTATCTTTGTCAATATGAGGAACTTTGTAACATCGGTAGCTGTAATCATGCTGGCACTGCTCATTTTTTTATGGGGGAGCCGGGGTGAATTCTATTACCTATTGTTGCAATGATTGCCGTAGCGAAGGTATTGAAGTAGTGGTCGATAAAAAATGTTGTGAAATACATCATCATCATCATCTGGAACACGAAGATGCCCTGGGTGCATCCGGGCATACCCATGATGCCATCTGTATGGGCCACCAACACTGTGCGTCTGACGAAGACGAAGATGAAGATTGCTGCGGCCTGGAACGGATAGCCTTCGAATGGGAATCGTCCGTTGTACAGATTCCTGTTTCCCAACCCGTTGCTACCGACCTGTTATGCTTTTCCAAATATAATATACCCCAGCTAACTGAGGCGGAGGTACAGCAAGCTACCCCTTTGGAGGAGGTAAGGCCGCCCTTACTCTGTCCCCGCGTCTATCTCTCCCTCCTGACTACTTTATTAGTTTAAATAAGGGTTTTTCTCTGTATGCCGGTTAGTCTTATCTATACCGGTCAACCTATATTTTACCCTATTTATCAATTAATAAAGTTAGAACTCTTGAAACAGTTTATTTATATATGGATGATCTCCCTGGCTTGCTTGCCTGCCTTTGCTGCAGATATAGTCAGAGGATCTGTGTTTGATGAAAACAGCGTTCCTGTCATAGGCGCTAATGTATATTGGGAAGGTGCCCGCAACGGAACGACAACCAATACGGAAGGCTATTTTGAAATAGCCCGTGCGGAAGGAGATGTAAACCTGAGTGTAAGTTATATCGGGTATACCACACTGGTAGTTCCTGTTACCAACCCCGCAGAAGAATTACAACTTATCCTCAAAGGAGAAGTTGCCCTCGACGAGGTAATAGTAAGCGAACGCCGTATGGGAACGATTGCCTCCCGCACCAGTGTACTGCAAACACAAAAGATCACTTACGACGAAATATGCCGGGCAGCCTGCTGTAACCTGGCAGAAAGTTTTGAAACGAACCCTTCGGTAGATGTCTCCTATTCGGATGCCGCTACCGGAGCCCGCCAGATTAAATTGTTAGGACTGGCGGGAACCTATGTACAGATGCTTACCGAAAACTATCCCAACTTCCAGGGAGCTGCCTCTTTATACGGATTGGATTATGTACCCGGAGCCTGGCTGGAAAGCATCCAGGTATCGAAAGGAACCTCTTCGGTAAAAAAACGGCTATGAAGCCCTGGCAGGACAGATCAATGTAGAGTTTAAGAAACCTCCTACGGCCGATATCTTTTCGGCCAATGTATTTGCCAGTGATGCCGGCCGGTATGAGTTTAACACAGATGCCTCCTGGCATATCAATGAAAACCTCTCTACCGGACTGCTGGTACATTATTCCAACGATAAACGGCAGCATGATGGCAACCACGATGGCTTTCTGGATACTCCCCTGAAAGAACAGGTAAACGTAATGAACCGCTGGGCGCACCGGGTGGATAACTATGTAGCACAATATGGCGTACGGTACCTGCATGAAGACCGGATAGGCGGTCAAGCGGATAAACATCACGACTTTGCCGATCCTTATAAAGTTGAGCTGCATACCAACCGCGCTGAATTTTACACCAAGCAAGCGTATATCCTGGACAACGAAAAGGTGGAAAGTGTAGCCCTGATCTTCTCCGGCTCTTACCACGAACAAAAGTCGATGTACGACCGTACCCCTTACAACGTATACCAGAATAATATCTATGCCAGCCTGTTGTATGAAAAAGAATTTGCGCCGGCACATAGCCTGAGTACAGGGCTGAGCCTGAATTATGATGGATTTGATGAAAACCTGGCGCAGGGTGGTATGCGTACTACCTACGACCGTACGGAAGTAGTGCCCGGTACCTATGCACAATATACCTACAACCTGAACGATAAACTGATCGTGCTGGCGGGTGTACGTGCCGACTACAGTTCGCTGTACGACTTTTTTGTAACGCCCCGGCTGCATCTCAAGTACAACCCGGTGGAATGGTTGCATCTGCGCGGATCGGTAGGAAAAGGGTTCCGTACTCCCAATGTCCTGGCAGAGAATAATTTCCTGCTGGCCAGTAGCCGCAGGTTGGAGATTGCTGATCACCTCAAACAGGAAGAGGCCTGGAATACAGGGTTAAATATCTCTTTCTATATTCCGCTGTTTGATAAAGAACTGGCACTTACAGGCGAATGGTATTATACCAACTTCCTGAGCCAGGTGGTGGTCGATATGGACACCGACCCCCATGCCGTTCGTTTTTACAACCTCGATGGTAAATCCTATTCAAGCAACTACCAGGTAGAAGCCTCGTATCCCTTTTTCCGCGGCTTTACCTTAACCGCCGCTTACCGGTATACCGATGCAAAGACCGATTACAAAGATTACGAAGGTACTATCACCCGGATAAAAAAGCCGCTGACCAGCGACTATAAAGGGCTGCTGACTGCCTCTTACCAGACCCCGCTCAAGAAATGGCAGTTCGACCTGACCGGCCAGTTCAACGGGGGTGGACGGATGCCGGCACCGGATAAGGAAAATCCGCTTTGGGATACCAAGTTCAACTCCTATACGGTAGTAAATGCCCAGGTTACGAAATATTTCCGGACATGGTCTGTCTATATAGGATCGGAGAACCTGTTTGACTATACTCAGAAGAACCCTATTATCGACGCCGCTAATCCGCGCGGAGATAATTTCGACGGTTCCATGGTATGGGGCCCGGTACACGGGCGTAAATTATATCCCGGCCTGCGTTTCAACATAGGCCGGGATTAAAAAACGAGAATTATTAACCTTTTAATATAAGTAATATGAAACAGTATGTTGTTATCCTTCTATGTGCACTTTTCAGCTTCTCAACAGCGGTCGCACAGGAAAGTAAAAACAAAAAAGAAACAGTTACCTTCTATGTGCAAGGCATGGACTGTAATAACTGTGTAAAAAAGATTGAAAAGAATATCGCATTCGAAAAGGGAGTTACCGACCTCAAATGCGACCTGGCAACCCATACGGCTGTAGTGACTTATAAGCCGGATAAAACTTCTCAAACCAAACTGGCTTCTGCCTTCAAAAAGATCGGAATGGAAGCTACTCCGGTAGACGGTGGCGCCGGCTGTGTAATCGATCCTGCTAAAAAAAGCCAGTAGGCATTTCGTATTTAACACATTTATTTATAAGAAGTTCATATCTTTGTAAAGCGGTTGTCTCAAAAATATAATTTACATAAAGGTAAATAAACAACCTGTTCCCGGACTTGATCCGGGATCGCAAAAGAACAGGCCGGTATCTATTTTTATAATTTATACCACTTGTTTTGATGCGGTTCCCGCCTTCGCGGGAAACTGATTGGGACTTTTTGAGACAGCCACTTTTTTTATCAGTAAAATTAACACAGGATAAGTGCAGCATTTTCCTTATTCTGTGCATCATAGTTATTGAAGATTTTTTCGGAAAAGACCCTGAAGGCACACAACTGAATGAATGAACAACAACTAATAGAAGGTTGTAGGAAGGGAGAGAGACTAGTCCAGAAAAGGCTTTACGATACATATTTCCGGAAGATGATGGGAGTTTGCCTGCGGTATGTAAACGACAGGGAAACCGCTCGTGATCTGTTGCAGGATGGTTTTGTAAAGGTTTTTACCAGTCTGGGTTCTTATACCGGGGCCGGTTCATTCGAAGGTTGGATGCGTAAGATCTTTGTCAATTGTGCGTTGGAATATTTGCGTAAGTCGGATGTGTTGCGTGAATCGACCGATCTCGACCATACGGCCGAGCTGAGCCAGCCGGACAGTTCTGTGATCGCTAAGTTATCGGCCGACGAACTAATGCAGCTGATCCAGGAACTCCCTTCAGGTTTCCGTACGATCTTTAACCTGTTTGCTATCGAAGGATATTCACATAAAGAGATCGGAGAGTTATTACATATCACAGAGAGTACCTCCCGCTCGCAACTAACACGTGCCAAACAATTATTACAACGCAAAATTCAAACCTTGTATTAACGAGCATGAAAGAAAGAGACGAAATAGATAATATATTCCGTTCCGGATTACACGATTGGGAAGCGGATACATTACCGGAAGACTGGGAGGCAATAGCCGGCCGGTTAGACGAAGGTAAGCGTATCCCGTTGCGCCGTACCCTGCGTTATTGGGTAGCGGCGGCAGTTGCGTCGGTTGTAGTGGTAACGGGCGGTCTCTATTGGTATAACCTGGAATTACCGGAGGTGCCGGTTGCACGCCAATTGCAACTGCCGGAAGAATTGCCTCTACAACCCTTAGCGCAGGGAGAAAATACACTCCCGCAGGTTGTCCCTGCCGAAAAAACAATTCCTGCAACAAGGCCGGTAGTGGCTGTTGCAAAGCCTATTCAGGTTACTGCTCCTGCGGATACCGAAGGTGCTGATATGGTTAAACGCCCTGTCGTTCCGGTTACTCCGGAAACGAAAGAAAAAGAAGCGGTTACTCCTATCATAAAAGAAGATAAGGAGTTGGCAGATGTTGCTTCATCCCCTGTTACCCTGCTGGCAGATGCCGGTGTGGTAGCCAAAAAAGAGGAGCCTGTACAACGTCGTCGCTGGAGTTTGGGTATGGGAGGAGGTAGTGTAACGGCCGGTAGTGCTGAAAACTCTATTCAGACATTTGCTTTACGTACGACTACCCAGCAAAGTGAAGAGCTGATGTACCTCAATTCAGCAGCATCTAATTTTACAACAGAATTACCTAAAACAAATATCCGCCATAAAACGCCTGTATCGGTAGGGGTATCGGTTAGTTATGCCTTGAACGACCGGTTTTCATTGCTATCCGGCCTTACCTATTCCCTGCTCCGTTCCGACTGGAAAACCAACGGGCAGTACCATGGGGAGACAGTGCAGAAATTGCATTTCCTGGGACTACCTTTATCCGTTGCCTATAAAATAGCCGAGTGGAATAACTTCCATTTCTATGCGGCAGCAGGCGGAATGACCGAGGTCAATGTAGCCGGCCGTGTACAGTCTAAAATCATGCAGGATAACAACGAAATCATTAAGCGTAATGAATCGGAACGCATGCAGGAATGGTTATGGTCGGTAAATGCCAGGGTAGGAGTAAGCTATCCGGTATTCCGGTATGCGAGCCTGTTTGCCGAAATCGGTGCATCTTACTATTTTGATAATGGAAGCAGTATAGAAACCATACATTCGGAGAAACCATTTAACGTTAACCTCCAGTTTGGTGTCCGTCTTGGATTTTAATTAGTAAAACAGATAATCACATAAATAGTTAATTAGAAATGAAAAGTTTAAAATTGTTTTTTATAACAGCACTTGCAGCTGTTGCTTTGTTGACGTCGTGTTTGGATGGTGATAATATTTCTTCTGGATATGATTATGGAGTAGTAAAATATACTTCCGGATGCCCATTGTTGTATATTACAGGAAGTCCATTACCATTGTATTCAAGCCAGTTTATGACTGCAGATGATGGAGATTGTTACTTTGTACAGTTTGAAATTGATTTTGATGAAGAACCTAATGCAAATGCAAATAAAACCGGTTATTATATTCCTACTCTTACAAGTATAACACCTATAGATAAAGGTAGTACAAGAAGTTTTTCCATGGATACCACTAATTTTGAATTTCTTACTAGTGAATTGGCGCCTGTTGATTTAGAAATTCAGGCCTTTCAATATCAGCAAGATTATTTATTTTTAGCTGCTGCCATTGAGAAACTTGGAACAGGGCAGGTGAATGACTATATTATTTATTATGATTTAGATTGGGAACCTGTTCTAGAAAATGGAGTGAATGTTTACGAGGTTTTCCTCAGAGTAACCAAAAGAAGCGAAGGAAAAGAGACATCTAGCACCGGAGTGGAATATAATGCTTTTAACATGTCTTCTTTTTGCCGTCAAATAGAACTACTTGAAACTGGTAAAGGGAATAAAAATTCAGGCTTTAAATTAATTTATATTAATCAATTTAACACTGACTCTACTGGTGTAGCCAAGTGGGGTGAAACAAAATATGTACCGCTTGAATTTGAAGATAATAGTCAAAATTAATAAATTGTAAAAATAGGATAGTACGAGTGTTATCAACTCTAAAGCTAGTCAAAAGTAAATTAAAAAGTTTTTATATAAAATTTGAATTTGAAGAAAAAAAGAATTAGAATTACAAACACGTGCAACCCTTCCTGCAAATATTTTAGATCAGTTAAATGGTATTCCTGTCAATATTAAGTTAGTAGGAGAGCCTAGTTATCCTTATTTAAGTGCACAAACATCAGGGATAATTATTAATTTGTACAGCAAAGATGATGGAAGCAAAAGACAACGCTGGAATATAAAAAAGCTACAGGGTTTGGTATTCCTGAGAATGCTTATGGAATTTCTATTACAGGAGGAACTAAATATGATAATTCAAATCTTTTTCCAAATGGTATTTTACCTGATAAAATTACTCCACGTATTGCTCCAATGGGAGGAGGAGGAATTACGCTTTTAAAAAGAATTCCAAATACAGATTATTATTATCTTTATAATGAAATGGCTGAATTTGGTACATTCCCTACATCTCCATACTATTTACATTCTGAAAAAGCTAAGGGAAGAGATTTAAAATATTCTCTACAAAGTCAAACAGGCGGTAGAGATCGTTGGGAAATTATTCCCATAGAGGATTTTGAGTTAACGGATATTTCATATGCTTTTGTTGCAGGAGATAAAATTAACTTAAATCCACAATTAATAAGAACTGAAAATTTAGTAAATAATACGAATAGTTCTGTTTCAAAAAAAATGGTGGTTAATGAAACAGTAAGTGAGACTTCCAATTTTTCTAAAGTACAAGGCTTAAATATTTCAAATAAAATAAGTGCAAGTATAAAAGTGGGATTACCTAAAATTGTAGACGGTATTATTAATGCAGATCAAACAACAACAAAAAATTGGAGTTATACCGTTGGTCAAAGCACTACCACAACGCGTCAGATTCAGGATGAATTCAATTTAACTATACCTCCATATAATACTTATAAAGTAGAATGCTTTATTTATAATTATGATGTAGACATTACTTATGTTGCTACTTTAAGAGGTAAATCTTCAGGCCGTACAATAAAAATGACTGGTAGATGGACTGGAAAAGAAGCTACACATATTGATTTTAAAGTATATGAGGCTAAATCAAACAATCTGATAAGTGTCTCTACACGAGAATTACTAATAACCGAGTAATAAAAAATATTTTATCTGTTTTTAATAAAGAAGGTATCCAACATGGATACCTTCTTTTGATTATAGTTGGAAGGGCTATGTTCTCTCTAATTAGTGAGTATAAAAATCTCTGAATCTGGACACACCTCAAAAAATAAAATACCACCTTCTTACGTTTCCTTTAACAAAGACATTCATATTTTTTTAATGATCATACGAAACTCTTTTACTACCTTTGCCCCACAAAGTTGATAAAGAAAACAATTCGCAAAATGAAAAAAGTTAAGTTATTATTTCTGGTTACTTGTTTAAGCCTTTCTTTATACTCCTGTCTGGGTGATAGCCCTACCACCATGGTATTAGGTGCGCGCGAAGGAGTAGTAGAAGTAGGTACTACCAAGCTGATCCATTTGAAAGAACATGTTTTCTATGCAAGTAATTTTCAGAGTGTAGCTGTCGATAACGACGCCTGTTACCTGTTTGATATCCGTTTTGATAGTGGTGACCCGCTGAATAAAACCAGTATTGTGGAAGATTCTACCGGTTACTATACAGGAGATGTAATCAGTATTACCGGACCCATAGATCAGTTTACTTTATCTACCACTCTTACCGATACTACTGTAGCTTATAGAAACGACCGGCTGGTTACCAGTATGTATGATGAGAAGTATGCCTTAATTAAGGGAAAGCTATTCCTGTACACACAATTAAAAGAAAGAATGTCGTTGGAAATAGATAGCTTTTCTCTATCTGTCGATTTGCAGCAAGACTTTGAAGTAGATGATGAGGGACGTAAAATCTATGATTTCTATTTCAGGGCTTTTGAAATAAGTGTGCCAGAAGAGTCAGACTCTACCATTGTAAGCGAACGCCTGGTAAAAGTTTTTGATATAAATGAATTTTTCCGGAAAGCAGACCCCTCGTGGGAAGAAGATCATGCAAAAGAATACCATTTCCGGATTAATTATCCAACTGCTTTCAATAGCGATACAACCGTTTGTATCTGGAGCAGAACTTCAAATATTTATACACTGGAAGTAACTTCAACTAATTAATAACATATTAGTATATTATATACGGTTTAAACCTATTTCTGAAAAGGGTGCATGCTTTTTGTAAATAGCATGCACCCTTTTTAATAATTCCTTGCATGCTTTTATCTTGAATTTATAACCCATGAAAAAGGTAGGAGTATAGCTGCAGGCACTGTAACTGAGACGCCCACCGGGTATCTCTACAATATAAAAACCGTCACTTAGCTATACATTGCACTTATTTTTATACTTTTGTGATTCAAAAGAGTAAGTGAAGATGTATAAAGAGATTGTCCGATGGGTATTCCTGCTGATCTCCCAGCCTGCAAAGGCATGGCAGATGTTGTCGGAAAAGGAAGAAGATGAAGACGCTTTCCTTACCCGTTTTATGTATCCGTTGATCGGGTTGGTGACGGCTGCCGCCTTCCTGGGTATCTTGTTTACCCGTAAAGAGTTTGATGTGGAACTGGCGCTTAAGGCATCGATCCGTTCGCTGCTTTCGGCATTCGGAGGTTTCTACCTGGGTTCCTATTTTATGAGTGAACTGTGGCACTTCTTTTTTGGTTACCCCAAAGATATGAAGCGGGCTAAATACTTTGTAGGATACTCTTCGGTACTGATCTTTACGGTTTCGATCGTCCTGATGCTGCTGCCCGAATTCTTTTTCCTCCGGATATTTGTTCTTTATACAGCTTATATCGTATGGAAGGGAGCCTATTATTATTTGCAGATTGACGAAGATACCCGCCTAAAGTTTGTAGGCATGGCTACACTGGTGATCCTGGCCACCCCATGGCTGATCGAAAAGATGCTGACAGTGTTTATGCCGGGCTTTAGTTTTTAAAAGAAAAAGAGAGAAATGAAAGAAAAGACAAAGGTAAGTAACAATATACAAATCAAAAACAAGCGGGCAACTTTCGATTATGAGTTGCTCGATACGTTTACGGCCGGTATGGTACTGACCGGTACGGAGATCAAGTCAATCCGCCTGGGGAAAGCCAGCCTGGTCGATACCTTCTGCCTGGTCGAAAAAGGGGAGGTATGGGTAAAGAATATGTATATCGCCGAATACTTCTACGGAACTTACAATAACCACTCGGCACGCCGCGACCGCAAACTGCTGCTCAATAAAAAAGAGATCAGTAAAATAGAAAGTGCTGCCCGCAACAGTGGGTTTACTACCATCCCCGTAAGGTTATTTATTAACGACAAGGGACTGGCAAAGCTCGTTATCGCTATTGCCAAAGGTAAAAAAGAATATGACAAACGCGATTCTATCAAAGCCCGCGACGATAAACGCGAGATGGACCGCGCCTTCAAACGATAAAAAATGCAAACATTCCTTCAACGGATCCGGAAGTGTGTGCTCCGGGCATTACCCAAAGCAGGCAGAACCTGTATATGGCTGTTTAAGATCATTTTACCCATCTCGCTTTTGGTACGTATCCTGCAATATTCAGGTGTGCTGCCCAAAGTATCGGCAATACTGGAACCTATCTTCTCACTGATCGGGTGCCGGGTGAAACAGCGATCATTTTTATGACCAGCATCTTCTGCCCGTTGTATGTGCCCATAGCCCTGATCACTTCTATGTCGCTGGGCGTGCGTGAGGCGACTATCCTTTCGCTGATGTACCTGATCTCCCATAACCTGATTGTCGAGTCGTCGGTACAGACAAAAACCGGCTCCTCTTTCTGGGGGATTACGCTCGTACGGATCAGCATGAGCTTTGTGGTTGCTTTTGTACTCAACCTGGTGATGCCCACCGAAGGATGGGGCACCATAGGAAGTGCCGTAAGTGCCGACCAATGTAACAGCCTGTGGGAAGTACTGATGTTATGGTTTACCAGTTCCATGCGTGTGATCATCTCGATCCTGCTGATCGTTACCGCATTAATGATTTTACACTATATACTCGAAGAGTTCAGGCTGATGCGTGGTTTATCCACTATGTTTTCACCGCTGATGAAGCTATTCGGACTGCCCAAAGATGCAGCTTTCCTGTGGCTGGTGGGCAATGTGGTAGGGCTGGCTTACGGAGGAGCTATTATGGTAGAGCAGATGGAGCAGAAAAAACTTACCTACAAAGAAGGTAACCTGCTGAATTACCACCTGGCTATCTGCCATTCGCTGTTGGAAGATACGATCATTTTTGTAGCGATAGGTATACCCCTGCTGTGGATTGTGGTAACAAGGGTTTTATTTGCGATCCTGGTAGTATGGCTACGCCGGGGATATGAATTTATATATATTAGAAGAGTTAAGGCATCTGTATGATTAAAGACGAATTTCTGAAGCTCCTGCAGGAGCGGATTCTGATACTGGATGGAGGGTTCGGAACCATGATCCAGGGATATAAACTAACCGAAAAAGAGTACCGGGGCGAACGGTTTGCCGGTTTCCATTGCGACCTGAAAGGTAACAACGACCTGTTGAATGTCACTCAACCCGGAGTTATCAAAGAGATACACCGGCAATACCTCGATGCCGGCGCAGATATTTTTGCGACCAATACCTTCAATGCCAATTCCATCTCGATGGAAGACTACGATATGCAGGCATACGTAACGGAAATCAACCTGGCAGCTGGTAAACTTTCACGCGAAGTGGCCGATACCTATATGCAGGAATATCCCGGCCGCAAAGTGTTTGTGGCAGGCTCGATGGGGCCTACCAACAAAACCGCCTCGATGAGTCCCGACGTAAGCGACCCCGCCTACCGGGCAGTTACCTATAACGACCTTTACAATTCTTATAAAGAACAGGCGGAAGCCCTGCTAAAAGGTGGTGTAGATATCCTGCTGCTCGAAACCGTATTTGATACGTTAAATGCCAAAGCCGGTCTCGATGCGATCGAAACCGTATTAAAGGAAACCGGAGTTGATCTGCCGGTAATGCTTTCGCTTACCCTGTCGGCACAGGGCGGACGTACCTTTTCCGGACAAACCCTGGGCGCTTTCCTTGCCTCCGTACAACATACCCATATTGTAAGTATCGGCTTGAACTGCTCATTTGGTGCTTCCGATATGAAAGAGTATCTGAAAGAGCTGGGAAAACAGGCCCCTTGCTATATCAGTGCCTACCCGAATGCCGGATTGCCCAACAGCTTCGGGGCATACGATGAAACGCCGGAGATCATGGCCGGCCATGTAAAACCTTTTATCAATGAAGGACTGGTAAATATCCTGGGTGGTTGCTGTGGTACAACGCCTGCCCATATCGCCCAATACCCAGCTTTGATAAAAGGGGCCAAACCCCACGTTCCGGCCGGTAAACCCGATTGCCTGTGGTTGTCGGGGCTGGAACTACTGGAAGTTAAACCCGAAAACAACTTTGTCAATATAGGCGAACGTTGTAATGTAGCCGGCTCCCGTAAATTCCTCCGCCTGGTCAAAGAGGGAAATTACGAAGAGGCACTTTCCATTGCCCGTAAACAGGTAGAAGATGGGGCTCAGATTATAGACATCAATATGGACGATGGTATGCTGGATGCCGCTAAAGAGATGGTTACTTTCCTGAACCTGTTAGCTGCTGAGCCTGATATTGCCCGTGTCCCGCTTATGATCGATTCCTCCAAATGGGAAGTGATCGAACAAGGATTGATGTGCGTACAGGGCAAAAGCGTTGTCAACTCGATCAGCCTTAAGGAAGGTGAAGAGCAATTCCTGCAACATGCCGCCCATATCCGCCGCCTGGGTGCTGCCACAGTGGTTATGGCATTTGATGAGGTGGGACAGGCAGATACGTTTGAACGTAAGATAGAAGTTTGCGAACGGGCTTACCGCCTCTTGGTAGACAAAGCCGGTTTCAACACACACGATATTATTTTCGACCCCAACGTATTGGCGATTGCTACCGGTATCGAGGAACATAATGGCTATGGCCTCGACTTTATCCGTGCAGTAGAATGGATCAAACAAAACCTGCCCGGAGCCAAAGTAAGTGGCGGGGTAAGTAACCTGTCCTTTTCTTTCAGGGGTAACAACTATGTGCGCGAAGCGATGCACGCCGTATTCCTCTACCATGCCATAGCCAAAGGAATGGATATGGGGATCGTTAACCCATCGGCTGCCGTAGCGTATGAAGATATTGAACCGGAGTTCCGTAACCTGCTGGAAGATGTCATCCTGTACCGCCGTCCGGAAGCTGCCGAAGAACTGAGCACCTATGCCCAGAACCTGCAGGCAGGCCCGGCAAAAGCTACCGACGACAAACAACAACAGGCCTGGCGTGAACTCCCGTTGCAGGAACGCCTGGAACATGCCCTGATTAAAGGCATTGGCGATTACCTGGAGGAAGATATTAAAGAGGCATTATCCGTTTATCCGGCTGCGGTAAATATTATTGATGGCCCGTTGATGGCTGGTATGAATAAAGTAGGCGAATTGTTCGGAGCCGGTAAAATGTTCCTGCCCCAGGTAGTGAAAACGGCCCGTACCATGAAAAAAGCTGTGGCTATCCTCCAACCGGTAATCGAATCGGAAAAAGCTGTCTCCGGATCGGCCAAAGCTGGTAAGGTAGTATTTGCTACCGTAAAAGGGGATGTGCACGACATTGGCAAAAATATTGTATCTATCGTATTGGCATGTAACAACTACGAGGTGATCGATCTGGGTGTAATGGTTCCTGCCGATGTGATTGTAAAAACAGCCATCGAAGAGCAACCCGACCTGGTATGCCTTTCCGGCCTGATCACCCCTTCCCTGGATGAAATGGTACATGTTACGGAAGAGATGCAGAAAGCAGGCCTTTCTATTCCTATAATGGTAGGAGGAGCCACCACGTCCAAACTACATACTGCCGTAAAGATCGCACCTTATTACGATTACCCGGTGATCCACGTATTGGATGCTTCACAAAATCCGTTGATCGCAGCTAAGCTGTTGAATAAAGATACCCGCGAGGCCTATATTGACGAGTTGAACCGTGAATATGAAGCGCTGCGTGCCAGCCAGGGGGAAAAAACAGTCGCTTTAGTTCCCCTTGCCGAAGCCCGCCGGCATCCGGTAGCGATTAATTGGAGCAGTTTCCAACCCGTTAAGCCCCGCCAGGAAGGTGTACATACAATCCCTTATATCCCGGTAGAGGAGATTATTCCCTATATCAACTGGAGCTTCTTTTTCCATGCCTGGAAACTAAGCGGGCGTTTTGCCTCGGTAATCCAATTACACGGATGTGACTCCTGCCGTGCCAACTGGCTGGCCGAATTTCCGGAAGCCGACCGGGCTAAAGCAGCCGAAGCCCTGCAACTGTATAAAGATGCAGTCCGTATGCTTGACAAACTGGTGGAGATGAAGGCAGAGTACATCAAAGCCGTTTACGCTTTCTTCCCGGCAAACAGCGATGGGGATAACCTCCTGATAGGTGATGAAACAATTCCGGTGCTCCGCCAGCAGGCTACCAACGAACAGCAGGTATATAAATCGCTGGCCGATTTTATCCTGCCTGCTTCTACAGGCCGTACCGACTATCTGGGCGCATTTACCGTAACAGCAGGCGCCGGAGCTGATTACCTGAAAAATAAATATGAGGCAGCAGGCGACACCTATTCATCCATGCTGTTGCAAACCCTGACCGACCGGCTGGCCGAAGCTACCGCAGAATACCTGCACCTCAAAGTCAGGAAAGAGTTCTGGGGATATGCGTCAGGTGAAGAACTGGAAGTATCTGACCTCTTTAAGGTAAAATACCAGGGCATACGTCCCGCAGTAGGATATCCATCCCTGCCCGACCAGCTACTGAATTTTACCCTCGATAAACTATTGGATATGCAACAGATCGGTGTCACATTAACCGAGAATGGAGCCATGTATCCTACGGCAACCGTAAGCGGGCTTTATTTTGCCCATCCCGAAGCTTCTTACTTTATGGTCGGAGCCATCGGAGAAGACCAGGTTGAAGAGTATGCCTGTCGCCGTAACCTTTCACTCGAAGATGTACACCGCTTATTGGTAAAAAATATATCATGAACAGATACGCCGCAAAAACGATGTGGAGGACGATCCGGTTACGCTGGATCGTCCTGGCTGTTTTTATGATTTACATCTGGCTGACTATGCAGGTACCGGGCATGGGAGAGTGGTATGCCCGCATACTGTATCCGGTCTTGTCTACTCCTCTTGCCCGGATATCCTCCCTTGTTCCCTTTTCACTGGGCGACTGTTTTATTTACGGGAGTATAACCGGTTTACTGATCTATATCATCTACCGGCTGGTTAAACGCAGACAGTTTAAACGGACACTGTTTTTTACCGTAGAGTACCTGGCGTGGGTATACGTATGGTTCTATCTGGCTTGGGGACTTACCTATTTTCGTGATGGCTTTTATCAACGTTCCGGCATTGCTTACGTTGCTTATGAGCCCGAACAGTTCCGCCATTTCCTCAACCTCTATACCGACTCGCTGAATGCCTCCTTTTGCGACTTTACAGAACCGTTGCCTAAGGAACTGGTAGATAGAGAAGTGAAAAAAGGATATGAAGCCCTTGCCGGACGCTTTGATCTGATGCAACCCCGTGCGTACCAGACAGGAAAGCCCATGCTGATTCCTTCTTTAATGAGTGGAGTAGGCGTGCTCGGTTATATCGGCTCTTTCTTTAATGAGTTTCATTTGAACCCGGCTTTGTTACCGGTCCAGTATCCTGCCACCTACGCCCACGAAATGGCGCATGTACTGGGGGTAAGTAGCGAAGCTGAATCCAACCTGTATAGCTTCCTGGTCTGTTCCCGTTCGGAAACCCCACAGATCCGTTTTGCCGCCTGGTTCTCCCTCTTTACCTACGTATTAGGAAATGCTTATACCTTACTGGATGCCGAAAGCTTCGATGAATGGCGTAGCAGGATACGCCCTGAAGTAAAAGAATTATTCAATGCCAAAAATGCTTACTGGCAAAATAAATATAACCCACTGATCGGTGAAGCACAGGATATTATGTATAACCAGTTCCTGAAAAGCAACAACATCCCTTCCGGCCGGAAAAACTATTCCGAAGTAGTTGGCCTGCTGATTTCATGGCTCGAAAACGAGCAACTCTAACCTACTGGCGCAAAGGTTGTCTATCTCGAATAAAAAAAGTAAATTTGCGTCATTTTTCAGGAGCAAGTAAAAATAAGATATATCGATATGAGTAAGAAATTTGCCGAATATTCTGCGTTGAACCTTTCGAACGTGAATAAAGTGGTATTGGAAAAATGGAAAAACGGAAATGTTTTCCATAAAAGTCTGGAGGCCCGTCAAGGTAGCCCCTCCTTTGTTTTCTATGAAGGGCCACCCTCTGCAAATGGTATGCCCGGTATCCACCATGTAATTGCCCGTTTGATTAAGGATATATTCTGCCGGTATAAAACCATGAAAGGTTATCTGGTTAACCGCAAAGCCGGGTGGGATACACACGGGCTGCCTGTTGAACTGGGTGTGGAAAAGGCATTGGGCATTACCAAAGAAGATATCGGTAAAAAAATCTCTGTGGCGGAATACAACGCTGCCTGCCGCAGGGATGTAATGAAATATACCCGCGAGTGGGAAGACCTGACTAACCGGATGGGGTACTGGGTAGATATGGATAACCCCTATATCACCTACGACAACCGCTATATCGAAACCCTCTGGTACCTGCTGAAGGAATTATATAAAAAAGGCTTACTGTACAAAGGATATACGATACAGCCCTATTCGCCTGCCGCAGGAACCGGATTGAGTACGCATGAACTCAACCAGCCCGGCTGTTACCGCGATGTAAAAGATACAACCTGTACAGCACAGTTCCGTATCCTCGATCCTAAACCGGAGATGGCTGAGTTTGGTGATCCGTTCTTTCTGGCATGGACAACCACCCCATGGACATTGCCCTCTAACACTGCCCTGTGTGTTGGACCCAACATTATCTACGTAGCTGTACAGACCTACAATCCCTATACCAGTATGCCGGAAACGGTTGTACTGGCAAAAGACCTGGTAAGTGCCTATTTCAACCCGAAAGCGGCAGACCTGGAACTGTCTGACTACAAAGCAGGCGATAAACTGATCCCTTTCCACATAGTAGCCGAATGGACGGGCTCTGAACTGGCCGGCCATCACTACGAACAACTGATCCCCTGGGTAAACCCCGGCGAAGGCGCTTTCCGGGTAATAACCGGCGACTATGTAACTACCAGCGACGGTACGGGTATCGTACACATTGCACCTGCTTTTGGTGCTGACGACGACCGGGTGGCAAAAGCAGCCGGTGTACCTCCGCTGATGCTGGTTGATAAAGATGGTAACAAGCGACCGATGGTAGACCTGAGCGGTAAATTCTTCCTGCTGGAAGACCTGGACGTTGATTTTATAAAGAAATCAGTCAATGTAGCCGATTATGACCCGTTCCAGGGACGCTATGTAAAAAATGCATACGATCCGGAACTGACAGATAAAGATGAATCGCTGGATGTAGCTATCTGTATGATGCTGAAAGTTCAGAACCGTGCTTTCCGTATCGAGAAGCATGTCCATAACTACCCGCACTGCTGGCGTACCGATAAGCCGGTATTATATTATCCGCTGGATAGCTGGTTTATCCGTACCACTGCCTGCCGGGAACGGATGATCGAACTGAACAACACCATCAACTGGAAACCGCAGAGTACCGGCACCGGCCGTTTCGGTAAATGGCTGGAAAACCTCCAGGACTGGAACCTGAGCCGTAGCCGCTATTGGGGAACTTCGCTACCGATCTGGCGTACGGAAGATGGCAGCGAAGAAAAGTGTATCGGGTCAGTAGAAGAACTTTATTATGAGATTGAACGTGCCGTAGCAGCCGGAGTGATGGAGAGTAATCCGTTTGCAGGCTTTAAACCAGGTACTTTCACACCGGAAAATTATGATAAAATTGACCTGCACCGCCCCTATGTAGATGAGATCACCCTGGTTTCCGACAGTGGTAAACCCATGCAGCGTGAAACCGACCTGATCGATGTATGGTTCGACTCGGGAGCTATGCCTTACGCACAGATCCATTATCCGTTTGAAAATAAAGAAATTTTGGATGAAGGTTTTGTATACCCGGCAGATTTCATTGCCGAAGGTGTAGACCAGACCCGTGGATGGTTCTTTACCTTGCATGCGCTGGGTACTATGATTTTCGATAGTGTAGCCTTCAAAGCGGTAATCTCTAACGGCTTAGTGCTGGATAAGAATGGTAACAAGATGTCTAAGCGCCTGGGCAATGCCATTGATCCGTTTGAAACGATCGAACAACACGGGTCAGACCCTTTGCGCTGGTATATGATTACCAATGCATCCCCGTGGGATAATATCCGTTTTGATGTAGACGGTATTGAAGAAGTACGCCGTAAATTCTTCAGAACGCTTTACAATACCTATTCTTTCTTCGCGCTATATGCCAATGTAGATGGTTTCGATTATTCCGAACCGGACATTGCATTAAACGAACGTCCGGAAATTGACCGCTGGATTCTCTCTTTACTCAATTCACTGGTCAAAGAGGTAGATACCCATTACGGCAATTACGAACCGACCCGTGCAGGCCGTGCGATTGCAGAATTTGTAAACGATAACCTGAGTAACTGGTATGTTCGACTGAACCGCCGCCGCTTCTGGGGCGGAGGTATGACACCGGATAAACTATCGGCTTACCAGACCCTGTATACCTGCCTGGAAACCGTAGCCAAACTGATGGCGCCAATCGCTCCCTTCTACGCCGACCAGTTGTTTACCGACCTGATAGCGGTAACCGGTCGTGAAAAGGTTGAATCCGTACACCTGTCTGACTTCCCTGTATATAACGAAGCGATCATCAACAAAACGCTCGAAGAACAGATGCAACTGGCGCAGGATATCTCGTCGATGGTACTGGCCTTACGCCGCAAAGTAAACATCAAGGTTCGCCAGCCATTGCAAACCCTGATGGTTCCGGTACTCGACACTACCCAACAGGAAAACATTGAGGCGGTAAAAGACCTTATCCTGAGTGAAGTGAACGTAAAGGAACTCAAGTTTGTTGATAATGCAGCCGGTATATTGGTGAAAAAGATCAAGCCCGACTTTAAGAAGTTAG
Organism: Tannerellaceae bacterium; assembly: GCA_021204405.1. GTDB lineage: Bacteria > Bacteroidota > Bacteroidia > Bacteroidales > Tannerellaceae > JAJPZJ01. The sequence continues at coordinate 18,403 of JAJPZJ010000015.1, forward strand.
GCCCGCGTTACGGAAAGATCATGAAAGCACTGGCCGCCGCTATCCAGCAGTTGACGCAGGAACAGATCAACGCTTTCGAAGCCGCCGGCACCTTCACCCTGGAAGTAGAAGGCCAGCAGGCCGTAATAGAACTGGCCGATGTCGAGATCATCTCCGAAGATATCCCCGGATGGCTGGTTGCCAACCAGGGACGCCTTACCGTAGCACTGGATATTACCATTACCGGCGAGCTGCGCAAAGAGGGACTTGCCCGCGAACTGGTAAACCGTATCCAGAACCTGCGTAAGAGCAGCGGATTTGATATTACAGATAAAATCGCAATCACCATCCTCTCCACGCCTGAAATGGACGAAGCCGTAACTGAATTTGAGCCATACATTGCCAACCAGGTACTGGCACAGAGCATTGAGCTAACAGATGTGATAAGCGATGCCACTGTATTGGACTTTGAAGATTTTAAAGTGTCAATAAATATAGAGAAAATTGATATTTGATCGTTATACAATTGACAATTGAAAATATTAATGTATATTTGGACGATGACATATCATTGTCCGGTAAGTAACTAATTTATAGAACCTAAAAAATGATGAGCCATGGCAGAGAAAACAAGATATTCGGATGCTGAATTGGAAGAATTCCGTGCAATTATACAAGATAAACTGGAGGTTGCAAAAAGAGAGTATGAAGAGTTGAGATCGGGTATTTCTAATGGTAACGATGTGTCGGACACTTCCCCTACTTTCAAAGTACTGGAAGAAGGAGCTGCAACCCTTTCCAAAGAAGAGGCCGGCCGCCTGGCACAGCGACAGATGAAATTCATCCAGAGCCTGCAGGTAGCACTGATCCGTATCGAAAACAAAACATACGGAGTATGCCGCGAAACCGGTAAACTGATCCCGAAAGAAAGGCTGCGTGCCGTTCCTCATGCCACCTTAAGTATTGAAGCTAAACAGGGAGGCGCTAAGTAAATGAAATATTCTAAAGGTTGGGGAGCGGTATTCATTGTAGTACTGCTCCTTATTCTTGACCAGGCCTTGAAGATATGGATCAAAACTCACCTGCAACTGCATGAGAGTATCGAGATTACCCCGTGGTTCTTCCTCTACTTTACGGAAAATCCGGGTATGGCATTTGGTATAAAGGTGATCGGGAAATTATTCCTTTCCCTATTCCGTATCATTGCCGTAAGTTTTATCGGATACTACTTATATAAAATTGTCAAAGAAGATAAATACAGTTTCGGCTTTATAGCCTGTATTGCGCTGATCTTTGCAGGAGCGGTGGGGAATATCATCGATTCCGTATTCTACGGGGTGATATTCGACCATAGTTTCGGACAGGTTGCTACCTTTATGCCCCAGGGAGGCGGATATGCTACCTGGCTGCATGGAAAAGTGGTGGATATGTTCTACTTCCCACTGATCCAGACCGACCTGCCGGGTTGGGTACCTATCTGGGGCGGACAGGAGTTTATCTTTTTCCGTCCGATCTTTAACCTGGCCGATTCGGCCATTTGTGTAGGAGTATTCCTTTTGTTAATATTTTACCGCCATACACTCTCCGAAAGTGCAGCTAAAGAAGAAAAAGTTATAGATGCGGAATAACTCTCGCATATATTATATCATCCTCTCCGTTTTGACCCTGCTACTGGCCGTAGCCTGTGGTAAAACTCCCCGTGGCGTATTGTCTGAGAAAAAAATGCAGTCCGTTTACCTGGATATGCAACTGGCAGAAGCTATGATCAATGCGGACAGCAAGGAGTATGCCGATGTGGAGAAAAAAGAAGCCCTGTATGAGTCGGTTTTCCGGAAACATAAGATCACGCAGGCTGTTTACGACAGCTCACTGGTATGGTACGGAGCCAACCTCGATGTCTTTGTAAGGGTATACGACCGGGTGCTTAAAGATATTTCCCAGATGCAAAAAGACCTGAGCGATATGCCTGCCGATCCCGGCCCTGCTTCCGGCCGCGACTCGGTAAATATCTGGAATCGCCGTCCATCCCTGGTATTCGAACCAAACAGTCCCTTCAATGCAGTGGTATTTGATATCAAACCCGAAGCCAGTTACCTGCCGGGAAGCATCTTTGTACTCGACCTGGATGTATGGGGCGTGAATCCGGGCATGGCACACTATCCGGAAATTAAGATCCATGCCGAACATGCCGATACCACCATTATGGTAAACGACAGAATAACCCAGGACGGCCCTCACCAGACTGTATTGCGCAGCCATGCCACCAAACGGATACGCCGTATATATGGTATTATCCGTATGGATAATACCGGTCCCTGGTCGTATGGAAAAATCTATGTGGATAGTATCCGGCTGATGAAGTACAATTACGGAAGCTTTACCGATACAGATTCTGTAGATACCCCACCCGCCGACACTTCCGGCGATGAACCGGTTCCTGCTTTAGCAACGGAAGAGGTAGAAGCATCTCCTGTAGATTCCATTTAATCGTCCGGATATAATGAGACGCGTTGCCTCCCATTATATCTATTGGAACGGATTACACCCGATGCATGTACTGGAACTGACCGGTACAGGTTCTATTGCGCGCCTGTTTCCACTCGCCGGCGAAATTGCCGGTACGGAATTTTACGACGGGCTTATATTTCCTTTTCCCAGGGAAGAGGCAACCGGCCTGCCCCGCTTATTCTTTACAGACCGTGCCCGGTGGTGGATGCTGGTCAACAGGATTTCGCCGCAAACCCCTGTATATTTATACCGTATCAGCGGAACGCTGCTGCCGCCTGCGGAACTCTGCACAGACAACTGCAGTTGCGATGGCCACATTGAGCGACTCTGAAGTCTCCTGTGTAGGCGGATAGTTGGGAATATACAGACGCTCTGTCACCAGCTCGCCAATCCCGGGGCGTATCCCGTTCCCTTCATTTCCCATTACCAGGATACCCGTTCCGGATAAAGTTTTAGTATAGAGATTATCGCCATCCAGGAAGGTACCATATATCGGACATGCTTCTCCGTGGAGGGTAAGGAAAGCCTGTAAATCGGTGTAGTGTACCTGTACCCTGGCCAATGCACCCATGGTAGCCTGCACTACTTTCGGATTGAATACATCTGCCGTATCTTCGCTACATACAATATGCCCGATACCGAACCAGTCGGCCAGCCGGATAATGGTGCCCAGGTTACCGGGGTCCTGTATACCGTCCAATGCTAAGACTAGTTGTTGCGACGGATCGGCTGCATCTAGTTGCCAGGCCGGTTGGCGGAATACCGCCAGTACATCCTGTGGGGTTTTCAGGAAACTAGCCTTACGCAGTTCATCTTCATCCACATCCAATAGCTCTTTTGTGGGAATATCTCCCTGGGTAGCCATCCAGGAGGATTTGGCTATCAGCAGCTCACATCCGAAAAAGGGCAGCAGGTCGGCTACCAGTTTATTTCCTTCGGCAACAAACACCCCCGCTTCGTTGCGTGTCTTTTTACGCTCCAGCGAACGGATATATTTAAGTTTGGCTTTGCTAAGCATCTTTATTCTTTTTTGAAAACAAAAATAGAGGAATTTATCTAATTTAGACTACATTTACGAATGTAAACCGTAGTATAAATGAAAGGTCTTCTTCGATTCATATATTTTATTTTCACACTTCTTTTGCTCGCTGCCTGTAATAGTACCAAATACGTTGGTGAAGGGGAGTACCTGCTGGCCAGGGTACGCATAGAATCTGATGAAAATAACTATAAAGACAACGACCTTAAATCTTATATCCGCCAGCAACCTAATTTCAAAGTATTCGGACTGGCCAAATGGCAGCTTTTTGTATATAACTGGTCGGGGCCCGACGAAAACAAATGGGTGAACAAACAGTTACGCCGTATGGGCGAGGCACCTGTCATACTCGACACCATGCTGGTGGAACAATCTACGCAGGAGTTGGAGCGTTTTTTCATCAATAAAGGTTATATCAATGCCGAAGTAACAGCCACCATCGATACGGTCAGCCGTAAAAAAGCAGTAGTTACCTATCAGGTAGTTGCCAACGAACCTTACCGGATACGGAATTATAGCATGAATATAGACGATCCGCGGATAGACCGGATTGCCCATTTCCAGCCCCAACCCCGTTCGCGCTTTTTCTCGACATTCCGTACCAATCCCGAAGAATTTGCTCCATTGGTGAAAGAAGGAACACTTTTCGACCGGGATATCCTCGACCAGGAACGGCAGCGGTTAACCAGTATCCTGCGCCGCCGGGGCTATTATGCGTTCAATAAAGATTATTTTGCCTACTATGCCGATAGCGCTTTCCGGCAAAATATAGTCGACCTTGAAATGTACCTCAGGCCTTACCGGTATATCAATCCGGCCGGTGTAGTAACCGATACGATCCATCCCCGTTATTATATCAAGGATGTAACCATTATTACCGACCACGACCCCCTGGCCATTGGTACTGATCCGGAGCATATCTCTCCGGCAGATACGCTGAAATATGGAGCTACCCATATCCTGTACGGAGTAAATGGCAGGAGTATCCGTCCCGGCGTACTCTTGCGGAGTAACTATATCTTACCCGGCCGCCTTTTCAACGAAAGGAATGTCGAGCAGACCTATTCGGCTTTTTCCACCTTACGGGCATTAAGGAACGTCAATATCCGTTTTACCGAGGTAATGGAAAATGATACAATGAAGCTGCATACCACCATTTATACCGCTCCGGCCAAAACACAAGGGTTTGGAGTAGATGTGGAAGGTACCAACTCAGCGGGTGATTTTGGCTTTGCCTCCAGCCTGAACTATCAGCACCGCAATCTTTTTAAAGGTTCGGAACTCTTCTCTGCCAGGGTAAGAGGAGCTTATGAAGCGCTCACGAACAAAAACAATGATGGTACACGCAGCAACTACTGGGAGTTCGGGGCGGAAACTACGCTCAATTTTCCCAGTTTCCTGTTCCCTTTTGTGACGAACGATTTCAGGCGTAGTGTGCGTACCAGTACCGAACTCCGGCTGAGTTATAACTACCAGACCCGCCCCGACTATAAGCGTGCCTTATTGTCCGGCGGACTGAATTATATCTGGCGCGACCGGCTTAACGCTTCTGCCCGCCATGTATTTAAGCTCATGGATATCGACTACGTATATATTCCCTATCTGAATCCTGTGTTTGAGGACAGACTTTCTAACTTTATCAAACTTTATAACTTTACGGAACAGTTCGTTCTTGGAACAGGATATTCCTATTCTTTTACCAACTATTCGCCATTCGGCCAGTTGCGAAATACCCATTCGTTCCGGCTCTCATACGAGATGGCTGGTAACCTGCTTTATGGAATATCTAAACTGTCGAAAGCGGAAAAGAACGAACAGGGATTGTATGAGTTCCTGGGAGCCAACTATGCGCAGTTTGTTAAGATGGATGTCGATTTCAGTAAGAATTATGTGGTCGATTTCCGTAACCGCATAGCCTTCCATGTAGGAGTAGGAGTAGGGTATCCCTATGGAAATTCAAAATTACTACCATTCGAGCGGAGCTATTTTTCCGGAGGGGCCAACAGTGTGCGTGGATGGTCGGTCCGTTCTTTAGGACCGGGTAGCATGCCGGTAACCGATAGCACCACGTATGCCGACCAGATAGGCGATATCCGCCTCGACCTGAGTGTGGAATACCGTACCAAACTCTTCTGGAAATTCGAACTAGCTGCCTATATAGACGGTGGTAATATCTGGACGATGCACAAGAATGCCGATCGCCCGGATGGGAACTTTGATTTTTCCCGTTTCTACCGCGAAATAGCCTTTTCTTACGGATTAGGTCTCCGACTCGATTTCGACTTCTTCCTGATTCGTCTCGACTCCGGCCTGAAAGCCTATAACCCACAAGCTCCCAAGTCAGAACGTTGGCCTCTCCTGCACCCCAACCTGAAGGATAACTTCGCCCTCCATTTCGCCGTGGGCTATCCCTTCTGATGAAAAAAATATCCCCGATTTATTGCTATTTCCAAATATAACCCCTACATTTGCACCGCAATTAAGGCCGGTCGGGTAGCTCAGCTGGATAGAGCAACAGCCTTCTAAGCTGTGGGTCATGGGTTCGAATCCCATCCTGATCACAAACTAAAACTCATTGAATCAGATACTTTTACGTAAAGTGTCTGATTTTTTTATATTCTCCGGTAGTTACTCTTTATCCTAACGAAATAAAATTTCGTCATCCGTTTTTATCTTAGCCAAAATTTAAGTGAGTATGAAAGAACATAGGAAGAAAGCAGAGAATAGGTTAGCTAATCATACGAGCTCCTCCAAACAAGCTCCTATACCGGTAATTTTACAGGCTTATAAGAATAAAACTTTGGGAAAAGGATGGGTACAGCCAGTGAGCGAGACACATGAAAATTCATTATCGAATCCATCTGCCGGACAAGCTCCGGCAGCTACTATCTTACAACGCTACGGGGAAGGTATACAAAGAAACGACTTGCCAAAAGAGGAAGCCTGTATCCCATGCGAATTCGATAGTATACCAAAGGTAGAAAATAAAAAATGTGTTCAAAGAGAGGCACTTGCTTCTGATGGAGTATTAGATGGAAATGTGAACTATACCAGGAGAATGAATAATGGGGCTCTTTCTGCATGGAGGATGAGCGCGACAAATATTGAATTTTCATCCCCCAGGGTTTTCCAATTACCCATTGGAAATTCACCTACTGCAACACCTCCGGGATGGCAACGCGTTCAAGGTTGTGTAAGAATGCATCTTTTGAATGGTCAGTTGGGAGGTACTGGTGCTCATAGTAAGAATTTAGCCCCGGGAAGTTATGATTTAAATCATCTGCACTATACTGAGGTTGAAAAGCACTTAGTGCGCCATGTGCGTGATAGAAGAGGTAAATTAATAATTATTCCGTAGAGTGTACGTATGAGACGGGGCTGGGTGATCTGGATTATACACTAAAAAGTATTCACTGTGTGTATAATTTAGATAATGGTGAATCTGATGATGTTAATCTGGTGGATTAGGGCTGCGTTGTAGCTGTTCGCATAGCAGGTTCAGTTCTCGCTGTATACTATCCTTTTGCTCAACAAATTCAGTTTCGAGAATTTTTAATTTTTTCTCCACCTTCTCCGGTTCTGTTATATAAAATAGATGCTCATTGAGGAATTTACTGCACAGGCCTAAAATAATTATCCATCCCAGTACGGCCAGTATGGATACAGCATGTTTTTTCAATCTCGATTTCAAACAGTTCGCAGCTATACCAGACCTGTTACTGTCATGGCGGAAAGTATGTTTCAGGCAGACAACAAACAGAGAAAGGGAAAGCATAAAAGTAATACTGAAAACAACAAATTGTAAAATATTATGGGCCACCTTGATAGCACCCAGGCTGATGGTTACAAATGCCAGGAATGCAGCAAATACGCCTAGTATCTGGATGGTACTCTGGCGGCTTTCATTATTGCTGGTAGTTATTTCAGTTTCAACAGCCTCCAGAGTTTTCTTATTTAATGTTGTTATGTGCTTTATTTGTTCGTCAATCGTTTTTTTTGTGCTGTACCTCATTCTTTTTGCTATCATCTTTTACTTTTATCTGGTTGAGTTCATTCTCCAATTCTTTCAGTTTAAAATAATATTTATTATTTAAGTGGTTCAGATACTCCAGGTTTACAGGTGAACATCCAAGAGATGCAAAGAAAAAACGGTCCTTAAACTGTTCGTAATCGTAATTATCTATATCCATTTTCCCAATAGAACTGTAGCTGGTTTCTCCATTTTTCAGTTCATAAAAACTATAATTGAAAGGAGGGCGGAATTGGTGAGGCAAACTATTGGTATAAACTGTCATAAACTCATCCAGGTCGCTTAATAGCTTTCGCAAAGCCTTAACTCCATTTTCTAATATTTCTCTTTTTCTGGAAATGCTAATTTCTGCGTTGTTATAGAGTATGTTTTCCTCATACACTTTTTTAAGTGAATGCATATAGAAGGGTACCGATCTGTGGGTAAGATTATTTTCCGAATTAAGGAAAGTAATTACATTATCAAATAAAGTATTGGAAGTACCTTCTTTAAGCAACTTGAATATAGAAGACATCTTACAGTAGTTTCTAATTCCTGTTAATGCTGCTTTATTATAGGTAGATACATCTTTATTGTAATTATTCTCAAGCTCTTCAGAGTTAGTTATAAAATAAGTAGGTTCTACTTCCCGGTCTATTCTGGTATGCTTTTTTCCAATAAAGGATTGGCTTTACCAGCATCTTCTACCGAAATTTTATTAAACTCCTCCAGATACCTATTTAAATCCTCTTTTTTTGAAAGGTATCTTCCATTGATAATGTAAAATAACCCATTTCCACATCATCATATTTCGGACGTGGCGACAGCATCTCTTTTATCAGGGCCGAAGCTTTTATCTGGGTAAGGTAAAAAAGCTGGGTGAAATCTTGAAGGATTGCCGGTTTTACTGGTTTTACCAAAGGCTGGTCTTCTACTTGTTTAATAATGTTCAACTTACGTTTTACACCTTCCAGCAGGAGATAGAGGGTATTAATATTCTCTTGGTTGATAATATAGCAATGGTCTATCAGCGTCATACGGATTATATTACTTACCAGGTGTTCGTAATATAAGGTATCTCTCTTTCCAATAAACTCCAGGTTTCTATATATGCTTTTCTTGAATCGTTCTTCCTTGTCGGAATTTACACTTACCACTTTAGAAGTCGGCTCATCCAGGTGATGCTTAATCTGTGCACATGCATCTAATGCCTGCCAGATCAGTATCGTATACGATTTTACAATATATAGTTGTAAAGTATTAACCAACTCTTTTTGAGTAGGGGTACTTAATATATCGTTCTTAATTTTTTTCAATATCCCGTAATTTTTGGCTGTAATTCTCATACAACAGATATTCCGCATTCATAAATGATTTGCCAAAATGGTAGCAAACCTCACAATTGATAAGGTTGATGAATAATTGACGTTGCTTCTCCGGAGTACGGAGGAGGCTATATTGAACAAGGGAAGTAAGGTATTCCGTTTTATTTGCCCATATATTTTTTAATTTCTCGATTGCTTTATCGGATACCTCCTCAGTAGCAGGAGTAAAACCTTCCTGGTGCTGAATATTCTTTATAGCAATTAAAGCAGTTAATATAGGCTTTATAATCTTGGCATGCCGGTAAACAGATTTATTTTCGTTAATGATTTCTATTGCTTTCTTCCCGTAAGCATGTGCATCTTTGTTGACATTTCCAAAAAGCGATTTATATCCCGATTGAGTTTCGGCTTCATTCTCAATCCCATCTTCAGCTTCAGGTGGGTTAGAGTAGTGGAAATTAATTGAAACAGGCTGGCCGGAATTATCTCTATTTATCTCATAACCTATATCTATACGATTACTATTGTCCATAATCAGCATAGTCACTAGTTTAGTGAAGCTGTTTACATCTTCAACGGTAAAGATCTTATATTCATTTAATGTATTGTTGATAAATTCACTATAGGTGTCTATATCCAGTTCGATGAGCTTCCTAACTATATCATTGGCTTGATCGATGTGGCTTTTAAGCATGGTGTAAATAGAATTAAGGTATTAAAAAAGACTGGCCATACCGTTAAGTATGGCTGGCTATTTATGATTTAGACTTTGTTTAAATCACTAAAGAGGGTTTCTCTTTGTAAAGGTTAAATTCTTCTTTGATCAACCCGGGTGAACCGGTAGGTAACTTGCTGTCAGTCATATTTGCTAACTTCCAGAGTTTCAATTGATGAGATGTTTTGACCAGTTGCTCAGTCTTCTCAAAGCAAAAGCGAGGATTTTTTTAGGCGTTCTACAGCCTCTTTTGCCATTTGGACATATTTTTCCAAATTAGCTTCGTTATCAATTAATTTCTTAATCAATAATTCGGATGACTCAAAAGGGTCATATATAGCTGTATCAGACTCCTGATCTTTCCGTAGCTCAGGATAAATAATCAATTCTTCTTCAATTAGTGCCGCTTTATTGTTAATATCGCCGTCTTTATGGTAAATGGGTTTCTGTATAAGAAATTGTCCATTAAAAACATACCGTGGCAAAATAGAACGGTAGTAAGAATACACATCTATCTCTACTGGTCCCTTTTCGTAGGCCAAGAAATCGTCGAACAGATCGAACAACGTGTTTTCGCTTTTACCCTCTACAAAGTCCGAACAACTTTCCAGGCAGGTAAAATATAATAATTTCATGAAACGGACTGCATTAAACTTTTCAAGACATTCATTGATATGGGGCTTCTGCCCTTTGGTTTCCTGTATTATTTCTCTTTGCCATTCAGCCCACTTTTCAACAAGCAGGTCAAAAACAATCATTTTTCTACGAAGTTTGCACATAATTACTTTGTTAGTTCTTATTAACTTTTCCAGTTCTTTCTTTTGTTATAGTATTAAATATAAATAAACTACTCCCCGGATTCTCCTACAAAGATGCCTGAGCCCGGAAAGTTACCAATCTACCAAATAAAATAAACCAGGACTTGCCTGGTTGGTTTGGTATTTCCTCAATAAATGCCGCAAAGATATATATTTTCTCTTTGCTTGCAATGATAAATATAGTAAATTTAACTGAAAGTTGCTGTTTAAATGGATAAAACTGCAATTATGTTGCAACAGTTGTAACTTTCACCGGGTTGGTAAGGTAAATTCCCGGCTGATTTCCGGGCTGTTATCTTTACCAATTCCTATTTGTATTTACCAGCCACCCAAGAGGAATATTCCTCCTGATTCATTAAAGAACAACTGAGTAATAAAAATGTTTAGCTGCTACCCTTTTGTATTAATTTATACCGCTATCTCCTTTTTTTACCATGCTTCCTCCAATCCCATCCCTACCTCCCGGTGTCGCCTTTTACGCACTTTCAGTTTTTTTAAAACCTCTTGGCGTATCCCCGGCTCTTTCTCCACCTTCAGCTCCCCCGCCAGCCCTCTCACCGTCTCTTTCAGCCGGGCATCCAGGTAGAGCAGTAGCAGGCGTTCGAACAGGCGGGCCTCGATGCTTTTGGCAGGTGTCTCTGGTTCGTCGGGCATATCTCCGGGTTGCATCCGGTAGGCGATTACATCCCGGATGGCCCGTACCTCGGCGGCATATTCGTTTTCCAGCGCCAGGGCAGTTTGTTGTAGCTCCTCCGGCCAGTGGGTGGTGGTACCTGCCTCGCCGGTACAGGCATTGAGAAGTTCGAGGTGTAGCGGTTTTACGGGTGGGAGCTGTTCGGTCTCCAGTACCGAAAGCACTATTCCGGTACACCGGGTGGCTTCGCCGTGTAGCCAGGTGGTAGCTTCGCGGAATAAGAGGCAGGCGGTAACCAGCAGGTATTCCGTACGGTGGGGAAAAAGGCATTGCTGCCCGATAAACTCCCTGAACCTTTCCGGGCCCAGGCTCCTGAACAGGCTATCCGGGTCGCTCCCTTCCGGCAGGGGAGGCGGCAGGTAAACGCGCAACCCTTTCTCTTCCAGCAGGCAGTTCATTTTCCGGGCGGCCTGCTGTCCGGCCGCATCGCCGTCGGGCAGTAACACCACTTCGCTAGCATATCCTTTCAGCAGTTCTGCCTGCAACGGCGAGAGCTCTGTACCGCAAACCGCCACTGTATTGGTAAAACTGGCCGCGTGCATAGCGATACAATCTTTATACCCCTCGGTAATAAAAGCCCTGCCACTCCGCTCGATCGCCTCTTTGGCGCGGTAAAGGCCGTAGAGGAAGGTGTTGCGGCTGTAGCCGTGGGCAGCCGGTGTATTGAGGTATTTGGGTGGGTTGTCTCCGGCCGGGCACCTGCCCGCAAAGCCCACCAGCCGTCCTGCCGCGTCGCGCAGCAGGAATACCAGCCGCCCTTTCAGGTAATACCAGCCGGCCGGAAGCGTGTGTGGGGCCTGGCCTACTTCAAATTCGAGGCACATCCGGGTAAGTGCCGGTTCGGGGGTGATATAAGGAAGGAGCAACGCCAGCATCCGGTTATGGTCGGGGATAGCCATGGCAGCTTTTGGGGGCTTTCCCGTGTGCATACCCTCCGGTGGCGTTGTTTCCTTTCTGTGGCCGCCCAGCTTTTCTACTGCCTCGACAAACGAACACCGCTCGATCTGCTGCACAAAGGTAATCACATCGCCCCGTGCCCCACACGCATAGCATACAAACGACTGCCTTGCCATGTCTACCGTAAGCAACGGATGCCGGTCGGCATGGAAAGGGCAAAGGCCTACTGCCCGCTTCCCTTTCCGTGCCAGGGTAACATACCGCCCTACTACGCTGCTGATCTCATTCCTTGCTTTGATTGCCTGTATATCCATACACTTGTTGTGCCGGTGGGGCGGAAGCCTTAAAATAGTTGGTTGTCATAATCGGTAAAAAAGGTAAACGAGCTGTTGTGCCTTACGCGTGCCATGCCCGACCGGCCATGCCGGTGTTTGAGTGCCATCAGTAGTAACACCTGCCGGAGGTCTTCGCCCGTTTTCGGATGATTCTGTATCCCATGCCTTTCGGGGCGGTAGATGATAAACACCCCGTCGGCTGCCTGCTCGATGGCTCCCGAGGCCCGGAGGTCTGACAGGATGGGCATATACCACTTGTCGCTCCGTTTCTCGCTGTCGCGGTTGAGTTGCGAAATGACCAGTATGGGGATATCGGCTTCGAGTGCCAGCGCTTTGAGGGCCAGGATGATGCGGCCGATATACTGGTCGTCGGTTTCATTTTTCCTGCGGTGGGTGCGCATCAGTTGCAACTGGTCTATTACCACAAAGTCGCATCGTTTTTGCTTTTTCCTGAGCATCACTGAGGCCCGGATATTCTCGAGCGTGTTGGCCGGTGTATAATCGAAGTAGAGGGGTGCCTTTTCCCATTCTTTGGTGAAGGTACGCATCTTTTCAGCTCTTCGTTGCTCAGGTGGGAGGTGCGGAGATGCTCTGCTTTTATGCCTGCATAGCCTGCAAAGATACGGTTCATCATCTGCTGGTTACCCATTTCCATGCTGTAATACCAGGTATGTTTTCCGCGCAGGGCTGCCTGGATAGCCATGTGGAGGGTGACAGCCGTTTTGCCGTCGCCCGGCCTGCCGCCGGCAATAAACAGCTCGGTGTTTTGCACCCCGCCAAACAGGGCGTCGAACTCATTGAGCCCGGTGAGTACGCACAAACTCTCTATTCCCTTTTCGCGTTTCTCCTGGTGCATATCCACGGCTTTGGTAGCCAGGGTGCCCATATCGTGCCGGGTATCCTGGGGTTGCCCCAGTTCGCGCAGTTGCAGGAGCAGCGCTTCGGCTTCGGATGCCAGGTCGAGCGGGTCTGACTCGACCAGCAAGGCCTTCCCGGCCGTTTCCGTACAGGCGCTCCAGAGCCGGCGGAGCAGGTATTGCCGTTTGATCTCGGCAGCATACAGGGGTACGTTGGCTTCGTGGCGGATCTGCTCGAGCATCCTTTCCAGCATCACGATTCCGCCCAGTTGGTCGGTACGGCTGTTGTCCATCCGGCGCATTTCTGCCTCAGTGGCCAGGTAATCGGGGCGTATCCCCTGCTCGTAAAGATTGTATACTGCACTGTAGATAAAGCCCATATCGGGGTTTTTAAACATAACAGGCTGTAGCCAACCGGTTACTTCGGGCAGCGCCGCCGGGCTTACCAGCAGGCCGCATATAACTGCTTTTTCGAGCGTAAGCAATGACATTTCCTGTAGGGAGGTGGTTATTTGTTCATTCATATAGTTTGATGATTTATAATTGATTTACAGTTGATTGATTGGCCTGGTTGGCTATGGCTACCAGGTCGGCATCGGGTAGCCGGATACCGAAATCGCCTGGTTGGGCCGGCGCTTGTGGCTGCACCGGCTGGGGTACGCACCTGAGCTCGCTCAGGAACTGCTGGTAGCCGGTAAGGATGATCCGGCAGCCGTAACGAACCGTCTTTACTTCTACTACTCCGCTGCTTTTTAACTCTTTCATCACCTTTTTGATGGTGTTGATGTTCAAGCCTGTAAGGTCGCTAAGCTCTTCATAATTACCTATGTATTCCCCTTTAAGGCATTTATAGTATCCACCTTTCCAACGTTTGGAACTATCCGCATAGTGGGCATAGGTAATGAGGGCAATCAGGATCGACCCCATCTACCGGATAGAAGTTTCGTCGTGGAAAAGCATATAACTTACCCGCCGGGGAATAATCAGGAAATTGTCTCCCAACATGCCTGCGCCGTGGTTTGCTGTATGTTTGTTGTTTGCCATGCTGCCCGGATGGATTAAAATCTTGCTGGAGTACTAGCTGGATTATAGTATAATGGTTTGTTCCTTATGGGTTTACCCTTTTGTACCGGAAAAAATTTATCTTGCTGGAACTCCCGCTTATAATAGAAGAAATAAAGTTTAAGAAGCTTTTTGAGAAAAAGAGAAGAAAATAAAATAGAATAAACTGTGTTTCCATACCTGATGAAGATTTTAAATTTATACAAAGACAAATATATAGTCTGCACCGCTCACCGGCAATGCCAGGAAAAGAGGTTTGCAGGGTTGGTATGGCCTTGGTTATCAGTTATGTAATTAACCGGGTTCCCTGCAAAAGCCTCTTTTTCCTGGCATTTTAAACCGGTGTTAAATTAAGTTAACCAACATTATATTCGTTGAGTTTATTCCGGATCGTCCCCTCCGTATACGGAATATGGCAGGTAGCTTTAATCACCCGGGCCAGGTTACGGATAGAAGAGGTCGAGATAGCTCCCGCATGGAGCAGTTTCAGGGTCGATTCGATAAACAGGTCTGCATCGTTTACAGTCAGCTTATAGTATCCGGCGGCTGCATGTAAGAATTTGAATAAGGCGGCTACTTCGGTGGCAAAATGCCTGTAGAAACTTTTGCGCAGTTTGGTAAGGCGTTGGTCTTCACCGTCGGCTGCTTCGCCCAGGCTCAACATGCAGGTAAGTAGCATCGCTGGCGGATCGTTACTTTTGCGGATGGCTGCCTGTAGCCTGCGGAAGGAATAACTTTTGCCGGCCACCTATGTGATCATCTCTTTTGCGTGTGTTAAATTTAAGTCTATCATAGGAATAAATATAATGATTATCCGCATAATGTCCGTTGATTTATTGAACATCATATGAATGTTT
>JAJPZJ010000116.1 GCA_021204405.1 Tannerellaceae bacterium
GAATCTTTACTTTTTCCATATAAACCAAATCTTTTAGCAAATTTAATCAATTCACAGAATACTATCCGGTATGTAAATATACGTATTCTACTATCCGGATATAAGTCCTAAAGGATGGAAAGAATGGTCTGAATAGCTGTTTTTATAACAAATGGAACGATCCGCCAGAAACCTGTAATATTTTTCCGACCGGAGGAGATATGGTAAAACCTAGGGATGTGTTACTCCCTACCACCTTATTAACATACTCCTACGGCCAGTTTATCATCATTTCTACTGCCGGAATGTATTCTCCGTTCCTTTGTCATATAAAAACAGAAAGAATATGAGAACATTTATTTTTTTAATAACACTTATCAGTATGATAACAGCAGGAACAGGTATGCAGGCGCAAACGCCGGATACCAACAAAAAGAGCATCATAGTCTATTATTCCCGCAGAGGCAACAACTACCTCAACGGCAATATCGTAGACCTCAAAGTAGGCAACACTGAAGTTGTAGCAGGAAAAATCCAGGCACTGACAGGAAGCGATATCTTCCGTATAGAAACCGTCAAACCCTATCCATCAGATTATACCCAGACAACTGAAGTAGCCAAAGCAGAGCTACAAAGTAACGCCTGCCCCGAACTGACGGAAAAGGTAGAAAATATGCAGCAGTATAAGGTAATCTATCTTGGCTATCCCAACTGGTGGGGCACTATGCCGATGGCTGTATGTACCTTCCTTGAATCCTATGATTTTAACGGGAAAATAATCATTCCCTTTTGCACCCACGAAGGCAGCGGGCTGGGCGGCAGTGTACAGGACATCCAAAAACTATGTCCCGAAGCCACTGTTTTAATAAGGAATGGCCATCCGTGGCGGCAACGTAAACAAAGCCGATGAACAAATTGAAGATTGGGTAAAAGCATCCAGATAAAATAAAAAAGCATGAAAACAGAAAATAAAGTCTGGCTTGTTACCGGTGCCAACAAAGGCATTGGAGCAGCCATCACAAAAGAACTGCTGGCACAGGGATATCACATAGCACCCACTGCCAGAAATACCGAAAGTGCGGATAAAGAGCTGGGTAATCATCCCAGCCTCCTTATCGTTAAACTAAATGCAACACATGAGGAAGAAATAAAACAAGCTGTCACTGCTGCCACGGAGCGGTTCGGTTTCTAAAGAGTTAGGAGTTCTATTATTCTACTCATGAAGTAGATTACCTAATCGTGAAAGAGCCAGTAACCAGGTCGGAGTTATGGAATACCAGAAGCCTGAAATGAAAAAGTATCTTCCAATTATTAATGCTAAAAAGCTGCTTCTTTATTTAATCCATATTATACTTAAACCTGCGGATGAACTACACAAAACGTGCCGGAGGCTTTGCAAACTAACTTATCGTCGCAATAGATTTCACATTCGCTAAAATGGACATTTCTTCCCGGCTTAATTACATACCCTTTAGCCGTTAATACTTTTCCCCAAGCGGCACGTAAAAAAGAGACTTTTAGTTCTGCCGTAAGTACATCTTTTTCCGGAGGAGTTAGTGTATAAGCTGCATAACCTGCTATCGTATCAGCCAGGGCGGCCAATACACCACCATGGCTGACGCCGCTATATTGTTTTTGTTCATCCCTAAGTGGCATACGGTCCTCTATCAACCCATCCTCTACAGTCAGGAGTTCTATTCCCAGATAGTTTACATATGGATTGATCCGAACACGCTCCAACAGTTTTTGTTTTATTTCAGGATTCATATAAAGCGGAGTTATCTTATTACGATTTTACAATCAGATAAGTCGTCTACAATAGCCAGACTTTCCACCTTAATATCCTTTTTACGCAGAATTTTCCCTCCATCCTGGAAAGCTTTTTCTATAATAAAGCCCATACCTGTCACCGAAGCACCCGATTGCTCTACCAGGTCAAGTACACCTAAAGCAGCATTCCCGAAAGCCAGAAAGTCGTCAATAAACAAAATATTGTCCTCCGGTGTAAGGAAGTTATTACTGATACAAACCGTATATTCACGGTCTTTGGTAAAAGAATGTACTGTAGTGGTAAGCATATTCTCCATTGTTTTAGGTTGCTTTTTCTTAACAAATACAACAGGAAGATGCATAATATAACCTACCATAATAGCCGGGGCAATTCCACTGGCTTCAATGGTTACTATTTTATTTACTCCGGTATCTTTAAACCGGTTCACGAACTCTTCTGCTACCTTATAAAGTAACATCGGGTCCATTTGATGATTGATAAAGCTATCAACTTTTAAAATTCCGCCAGGGAAACATTTACCATCCTGCAGGATGCGTTGTTTTAATAATTCCATCTGCTGTTTTTATTCTGCTGTGTCTTCCTTTACACGAATTAATATATTGGCTAAAATAGCTGTTAGTCCACCGGTAGTAATACCAGATGAGAAAATTCCTTTTATTGCTTCCGGTGCCGTAGCCAGGATATCCGGCATCAGTTCAACACCTAATCCTAATGAAAGGCTTACACCTAATACCAAAGTAGCCTTGCGGTTTATTTCCTGTGAGGCAATAATACGGATGCCTGCAGCTGCCACCGTACCAAACATCAATAAGGTTGCTCCGCCTAACACCGGATCAGGCATTAATGAAAAATAACCCCTACAACCGGAAACAGTCCTAATAGGAGAAGCATACCAGAAATATAGTAACCTACATAACGGCTGGCAACACCGGTTAATTGTATAATCCCATTATTTTGAGCAAAAATAGAGTTGGGAAAAGAATTAAAAATACCTGCCAGAAATGAGTTAACACCGTCGGCTAATACTCCACCCGAAACCCGGTCAAGATATTCTTTTCCCTCAATAGGTTTACCGGATATCATTGAGTTGGCTGTAACATCTCCGGTTGCTTCAATGGCAGTAATAAGGTATACCAGACCAATAGCAATAAAGCAGGCAGGATCAAAAGCGAGACCATATTTAAATGGTGTCAGAATATTAATTCCTCCGGTAAGGCGTATTTGTTCCATTACTTCACCGAGATTTACTATACCGATCAGACATGCAAGTATATATCCGATCAACAATCCCAGTACAATTGAACTCATCCGTAAATATTTATTTTTACTTCTGTTGAAAAATAACACACTCAATAAAACGGCTGCCGCCACTCCTACGTTTCTAAGGGTTCCGAACGTTCCATCCTCCATGGCACCAAAGCCACCACCACAGGCTACTACTCCCACTTTTACCAGGCTTAAATCCAATTAATAATACTACAATTCCAGAAACCAACGGTGTAATAATATTACGCATATACTTAAATGTACGGCTAACAATCATCTCCACAGGGGCTGCAGCCATACACACACCAAAGATCATAGGCAACCCTCCGATAAGTCCCGTAGTGATGATCGGACCAATAAAAGAAAAACTCGTCCCCTGTATACATAACAAGCCGGCTCCTACCGGGCCTACTCTTCTACATTGGACAAAAGTAGATATACCCGATACAAATAAAGCCATTGAGACCAGAAAACCGGTTGTTTCCAGATCCAATTGCATAGCTCCTGCAATAATAAGCGGAGGAGTAATAATAGCTACAAAAATAGCCAGTAAATGTTGTAAGGCTGCAAAAAAGGCATCCTTAAACGGAGGCCGATCATCGATACCATAAATTAAATCTGCCTGGGCAACAGGGCGAATCGTCTCTTCTAATTCCTGAGTGTTAATTTCATTGGATTTATATTTATACTTACTTATAAAATTAAATCAAGTAAAATATTACCCTGTGTATTTATGACACGGAGCGACATTTCTTTTCCTTTTTTGATAATATCATTACGGTAGCATCCTCCATACGATATCCTTCCCCGATAACTACCGGGAAATTATTGTTTTTCTCCTTTTTATGATGATATGTGAACTGATGGGTATGCCCACTGATATTTACGTCAAACGGAGCTTTTTCCAATAAGTTTCCCCATAGTTCAGTACAAGGCTGGAAAGTATCTCTATTTCCGTATAAAGGAATGTGATGGATCAATACTCTTTTTTTGCCTTTTTAAATGGTTTACCATTTAATTCCTCAGATAAAAACCACTGCTGGTCATTACGTAATTGGGTAAAATCATTTAATCCATAATAAACCCAGGTATCATCCGGTTTATCTTCACCACAATCAAGCATAACAAAACGGGTGTCTCCCCATGTAAAAGCTCCGTAGGTTTTATCACCTATATAATCCAACAGATCACGAAGTCCAAGGGAATAAGCTCCCCGTATTTCATGGTTACCTCTCAGATAGATAACCGGTACTTTATCTACCCCTACCGTCTCACATTGGATAGCCAGATGCTTCAGTGCCTCCTTTTCACTTTCAGGATCATCAATACAATCCCCATTAAACATCACCAGGTCATATGGAACGTTTTCTACCTGTTGATAAAGCGCTTTCAGTGTTGAAGTTTGCTTATGCAGATCATTAAATTATAGCTGTAAAATCCTGCGAATCCAAAGCTGGTAAAGAAAAAGAAGAAAAACCGGAAACAGCTGTTTCACCAAATTCTTTTTTATATGCCTGATATAAGGTTATTTCTTTAGAGCATACCCGGTAATAATATCGCTTACCCGGCTCAAGCCCGGCTAAACGGATTTTAGTATGGTACCCATTACATACAACCTGTCCATCTATCAAAGGGTAAACTTTTTCCAACTGAGTAGTATCCGTTCCATATTCCACCCAACTGTAGGCCGGAACATTTGTCTGCCACATTACTGTAATTCCGCCATCTACAGGATTCTGCAGATAAGGTTGTGTACGAAATATCTGTGTAGGTTTTGCTTTTACAACAATATCAGTTATAACAGGGCGATGGTCAGAAGCAAACGGCTCATTATAAACACTTGTTCCGGTTAATGTAAAAGCCATTTCTTTTTTACTATAAGCTGTAATATAATCAATACAAACATGGGGTGTATCAGCAGGAAATGTAAACAAGGAAGAATCCGATAGTAGAGTAAAATCTTCTTGTAATTGCATAATAAAAGGACTCTCAGGATGTGCATTAAAATCGCCGGCCAAAAGAAAAGGTTTCCGTCCACGAGCAGCTTCTTTACAAATAATTTCCAATGAAGATATACGGTCTTCAGGCGTGAGCGAAAGATGAGTAGAGGCCAAAAGAAATTTATCAAACTCTGCAATTAATAACACCCGCTCTTCTTCCCTACCAGGCAGTGGAATAGCACGTGTCGATATAGGTTCCTGCCGGCTAAGGATACCGACCCCATAGGTACCTCCGTCAAACTCAATAGCCGGCGCAAACAAATATTGCATCTGGGTACGTAAAGCTATTTCACGCATAACATCTAATCCATGATTACGGGCAGTAGCACTATCTATCTCTTGTACTGCTACAAAATCGGGGTTTGCACGCACAATCGCTTTAGCTAACCGATCCAAATCTGTACGCATGTCCATTCCCAGGCCGTTGCGAACGTTGTAGCTCATAATGCGGAAAGCTCTCTGCCCGGTATCCATTTCATTGCTAGCCAGAAGAGTAAAAGAGAAGAACAGTGAATAGAGAAAGACTATTCGGACAAGTAAGTTTTTCATTTTCAGCCTATGGATTTTAAAGAGTACAAAAATAGTAAAACCTACTCATATTTATTCGATTGTGATCTAATAATGTATTCCAGTTCAAAAAGATAAAAGTTAATAAATTAATTTAGCAGATGTTTTTTATGATATTCCGCTTATAAGAAGAGACCAATATTTAACTTTGAAATAAAAAGCCAAAAAAAATCCCAAGTCTTTCTCTGATTTATAGATAACCTATCATATTTTAATTAAAAAATGTATGAACTTAATGCTTCCGTTAATTAATTCCCTAATGAATAATAAATAATACCGATTGTAACTAATTTAAAATATGAGTATAATTCTAAATATACCCGGCATACTTATAGAATCATTTTGGGTATTACAACTTTTCGGATAAAGTCGATGTTTTATAATTAAGAAAAGAAGATTTATTTATTATGTGATATAAATTAATCTTAGAATATTAGCTTTGCATAAAACATTAAAGTTAGTGCAAAATATTGATAATCAATATTCTTTGATTTAATTTTCATTTTATATCTTTGTTTCCCGTAATAACTATGATAATTTATAAATTAAATTATGGAAGAGCAAAAAAAGGAGAAGAAGAGATTTAGAAGAACAAAAAATGCCCTTGAGCAAGATTTGGTAAATGCGGTTGAAGATCTGATTGAAGAAGTCGGTTTTACCAATGTTACTATTAGTGGAATTATCTAAAAGGCAAGGATTGAACCTGGCGTTTTTTTATAACAGGTACAAAAGCCTGGACGACCTATTTGACAAATTTGTAAGAAAATATGATTATTGGATACAAGATGCTGTCGATTTCGATCCGGAAAATCTAACACCAAAGGAAAATAGTGATAATTTTGCTCAAGCTTAATTGATTCTTTGGACGGTGACCGTGCAATGCAAAGATTATTGTCATGGGAGCTGAATGAAAAAAAACAAAATCACCAAACGGACAGCTGCAAACCGTGAAAGAAATAGTGCAGAAATGCTTCAATACTTCAGGGAATATTACAAAGATAATGATGTAGATTTTGAAATTATATCCTCTATTTTAATTGGAGGAATATTCTATCTTATCATGCATCGTAATATTGCTCCATTCTGTTCGGTAGATTTTAAGAAAAAAGAAAATATAGGTTTACTTAAAAAGAACATCCAGATTATTCTGGACCGGGTTTTAATTACACCTGAAGAAAAATGATGTTTTAAACATTCTGTATAACAGAGGTATAAGGCATAAAAATGAAGGTATCCCAAAAGGATATCTTCATTTTTATTTATATAGGTACCAAGATAGGTAAATAGTATATTTTCTGCTTAATATATTTTGTTTGTTATTCTTTTCATAAAGTAATCAAAAAACTTTTTTACTTATGCTTTCCTTCCCCTTCCCTAACCTCCTGTGTACCATTACTTATCTATCTTAAAAAAAAGAGTTTATATATTCCTTTATAAAGAGCCAGCAAAAGACACTGAAAGGAATAAGAATCTTTCCATAAAAATACTGTATAATGGCAAAAAAGTGCCTGTCTATTTTTTCCAGGCTCTTTCCGGTGGCTATGGGTCAGGGATAAAAGAGGGCTTTGGGGGGAATGCTTTTTGTTGTAAAAAATGTATAGAGGGGTGGTTGGGGATTTCGTTTTTATTCTATTGTATTTCGTTTTGGGGATATTCCTCTCATATTTGTGTCGGTTTATGGGGTGGCGGAATTATTTATCGTTTATATTTGTGGCACGTTTTTAAAAAACATGTTACTATATTTGGGATTGATCTAACTAATTTAATAGATATATATGAAAAAAGGAGTACTATTCTTA
>JAJPZJ010000020.1 GCA_021204405.1 Tannerellaceae bacterium
AAACATTCATATGATGTTCAATAAATCAACGGACATTATGCGGATAATCATTTTTGTTAAATACCTATTCAATAAATACATTATCAGAATCTAGTAAAACAGCGGTGAGAAAAGCATTTCTTTCCAACCCTGATAACATAAATTCTCACCCTTATAACAATGCTTTGAGCATGTCTCTTAACCCCCTTTCTTTGTAGTGTATTCCTTTAGCAAGGAAACACAGCCGGAGCCGGCGGGCGGCCGGGGTCAGCCCCTCCGGTACCATATATACAACTACTCCGCATCTGGCCGTCAGTTCTTGAATAAATAAACAGGGCTACGGCAGGCGGAGCCAAAAGAAACAATAATTTATTTATCAACTAATTTTAAAATTAAAACAAAATGGCAAAGTACATTCTAGGTATTACAAACATTAAATGCGGAACTCCTGAAGCGGATGGCAAAATAAGTCAAAACTTAAAAGATATGGGTGCTCCGATCACCGAATCAGTAACTTTCGAAGACGAAGAAGGTGAAGTGGTAAAACACTTTAAAGAAGGCGAACGCTACCCTTTTCTAACATTGTATAGTGCAGCCGGAACCACCTTCAAATTCGCAGTCGAAATGACCAATGAGAACCTGAAATACTGGTTAGGTGGCGAGGTCGTAGACGGACAATGGCGTTCACCACGTGGTGACTACCACAAAGTGCAGAGCCTGGAACTGTTGACTGAATTCGGTTTGCCGGTTCGTATCCCCAAAGCAACCTGCTACGGCGTACGTAAATTCGGTCAGAAATCAACAGACCTGTCAAAGATCGAGGTTACAGCCATTGTAGAGCTGCTAGCCGATGCTTCTGAAGCACCTATGGTAATCGGAACAAAGGAGATTGAACAACAACCTTAATTATTCTATTCTTTCCTTCCAGGCCGTCGGGGCGGAACCTACTCTCCACATCCGCCCCGCGGCCTTCCGTTATCCGGATCATAAACCACGATCCTCCTGTATCAACCAAACCAAAAGAAACAATAAAAACTTATTCAAATGAAAGCAGCCTGTTACATTGATGGAATTGATATCTACCAGAAATTCGGGGTGGTAATATCGTGGGGTGGATATGGCGAACTACTTACTTTTCCACCCCTTAAAACCCCACCGGCTAACGATTAGCCGGAAGAAGATGGTATCGAACCCGACCTCACCTTGCCTGCTTTGGAAGCTAAAGAGGTAACAACTCCCTTTCTGGTATGTGATACCGAACGGCTGGCCAACGATTTTATCGCTTTTATCAACACCCCGGTCTACCGTACAATCCATATTCCGGAATTAGGCCGTACATGGCGTTTACGCCCTTTGGCACATCCGTCTAACAGTATAACAGCCGGAGCAACCAACTTCTCCCTTCGCTTTTCAATCGATGTGCCTAACTGTCCCCAGATACAAGTAACCCCGGATGGAGGAGGAGTAACCCTGCCGGAAGAAGGCTATGAACTGGATGCGATCCCTTTTAGCCGGTATGGGATTGTGGTAAAAACCGGTATCGAGAATCTGCTTATATCCCCTTCGATCAAACAAGACCTGACCCATAACTTTACCACTTCCGATGGCCAGCTATATGAAGCTACTGCAGTCCGTTTCCATTCCAAAGACCTCACACTCAACTGATGCTTTGTAGTAAAAGATATTTCCACATTCTGGGAATGCTACGAAGCTTTCTTTTCTGCATTGATCCAACCGGGTGAACGAAGGTTGTATGTGGAATTTACAGGTGAAGAATTCTCCTGCTACTATAAAAATACGTCGGGCTTTACTTTTACCCCTATGCTGGGAAAACTACTAGTTGAGTTTAACCTTACACTGGTGTTCCCTGTATTCCGGATTGATGAGACCGACTATATTCTGGCTACCGAACGGGACGAATGGATTGTTCTTGAACAGGACGGGGAGACTGCGATCGATCTGAAACAAGCAGACTATTAGGAAATAATAACCTCTTACCCCTAGGAAATAATAACCTCTTACCCCAACGAATTATGGCAATAAAAAAAAGTAAAAGTATCCCAGCTTGAAGAGGCCAAAAGTATTGAAAATCTCTATTCGCTCGGTGTCGAATCGGTATCAGGCAGCAATCAGAGTGTAAAAGTACCTATGCCCCTGCTGCGCGGAAATACGGCCTCCGAAGAGTGGATCAAAAAGAATCCGGGTAAAACCTATGAGGATTGGCTGGAAAAGCTTCAGGAACCTGCCCGGGAAGCGGCTGCCGAAATCCGCGAACTTAATGAGCAGATGGAAGCTGCTGAAACGGTTCGGCAAAATAACGAAGATACCCGTATCTCCCAGGAATCTGAACGTACGTTGGCCGAACAGGAGCGACTGGATGCTGAGATAATCCGCAAAGCAAACGAACAGGAACGCCTGGAAGCTGAGGCAGCCTGTAAAGCCGCAGAAACCATTCGGGCCGAATCCGAAACCGATCGTCAGGCGTCGGAAGAAGAACGCCGGGCTGCTGAAACAATCCGCAACGAATCCGAAAACATTCGTAATAAATCGGAAGATAAACGGCAACACGATACCGCCGAAGCGCTCGAACAGGCCGGCCAGGCTACCGGTCGCCTGAACGAATTGTGCGACAACCGCGATAAAGTAATAGACGGCTACTGGTGGAGCTATAATGAAGAAACCAAAGAATATGAGAACACGGGAGAAATAGCCAAAGGAAACCTGATGTATGCCACCTTTGCTTATGGAGATGGCCGTTTAATAATGCGTACCGATGTTGAGTACGACGGCCCCCGGTTCCGTATGAATAAATATGGACGACTAAAAGTAATAATATAAGTATGACAACAGCAAGAAGCACAGTGCGCGAAACCGATATCAGGAAAATCGCCATTACGCCCCGGGACAACAACCTCCCGGTATACGATATACTCGACCTGATTGTAAAAGAGGGCCGGAGTTACCTCTCCCTTCAACCACATAATACTGCTGAACTAACCAATACCGACTGGTGGCTCAAGATCACCGAAAACAGCTATGACATAGCCGTACGTCTTGAAATGTTTGAAGGTACGGAAGAAGAGTGAATTAACTCCCTCTCTGCCGCTAGTGAAGAAGCTGCCCGCCTGGCACAGGAAGAGATCGAAAATTGTAGGAATGCAGCCCAAACTGCTAATGAGGCGTCCGGAAAAGCTGATGAGGCTGCCGGCCGGCTGAATGAACTGTCTGACAACCGGGATAAAATTATTGACGGTTATTGGTAGCGCTACAACGAAGAGACCAAAGAATATGAAAATACCGGGCAGCCTTCCAAAGGAAATGTAATGTATGCCCTTTTTGAAATCGACCTGGAAACTGGGCAGCTAATTATGGAAACCGACCATGAGTATGAAGGGCCGGAATTTAGTATCAACGAGAATGGCGAATTAAATTTAACATTATAATATGACAACCAAACAAACTCCATTAGGAAAAGTTGCTTTGATACCCCGTGGCGAATATATGCCCGGGATTACCTATCAACAACTGGATATAATAACTTACGAAGGTAGTTCGTACGTAGTACTTGAAACCTTTTCAGACCGGTTACCCGGTGACGGAAATGAATGTGTAATGTTATTTGCTGCAAGTGGTAAACAAGGTAACCCTTTACTTTTTGAAGACCTCACTGAAGAACAAAAGTTGGAATTAAAAGGAGAAAAGGGAGTTCCCGGAAAAGGTTTTGTTATTATAGGGTATTATAATACGCTTACAGAGCTGGAATCAACTGTTATAGATCCTGACACCGGAGATGTATATGGTATAGGTGAGGAGTATCCTTATGACATCTATATCTACGATACCAGTACCCAAACATGGGTTAATAATGGTGTTATGCAGGGTTCGCCGGGTAAATCAGCCTATCAATACTACCAGGAATCCGGCGGCTTATTGGCTGAAAATCAATTTAGTAATGCCCTCGTTACTATAGAGAATAAAGTGGATAAAGAAGAAGGTAAAGGCCTTTCAACTCACGACTATACTACAGAAGAAAAAGAGAAACTGGAAGCAATAGCTCCCGGTGCCAATTATTATGAGCATCCTGATAACGATCAAATCCGCCATGTATCCGATCTTGAAAAGCAAACTGAAATGCAAAAGCTGATAATGACCATACACATACTGATATTTACCAACCTTTAGGTGAATATGCCGTCTTAGGACATCATCATAATGAGCTGTATCAACCTATAGGTAATTACGCATCAGGAACTCATCAACATGTTGAATATGTGGAAAAAGAGCAGGCAAAGGGTCTTTATCCAGATGCAGATAAAACCAAACTAACTTCTATCGAAGCAGGAGCTCAGAAAAATATAGCACCTAAGCATAAAACCTTGGTTTTACAGGTTGCACAATGGAAAGTTACCGGTAATTTATATGAATACGTTGTAAGTGATACCGATGTCACAGATGGCTGTTATGTGGCTATTGTAGTTGAAAATGATTCTGTTGTTTATGCAACTGAAGCCTCTTTTTTATCAAAGCCAACATTTAGAACAGGAGGTTTCTCTTTGTTTACCGAAAATAAACCTACAGGCAATATTAACCTTACTTATTCGATTATAGTATGATAAATGGTATGATTTCAGGTATATCCTCATCTGGAATGATGGATATAAAAGCTTCTGAGAAAATAATTCCGGCTCCCTGGAATATAAGTAAAGGAGATGTTATTATTATACTATATTCGGATATAAACAGGTAGAAAATGCGATGGAAGATTTAGCAATCTCTTCATCCTATCAGGTTTCTAAAGATGGAAAACTAATAGTTTTGCGATACAATGGTTCTTTTCATCCTTCAATATATAAAGTGGATAATGACTCATTTATAAAACTTCCGGATTTGAATCCGCTATTAACACAAAGTGGAATAGTTCAAATCGCGGATGATAGTTCTAAGTTATTTGTTCGCTATTCGGGTAGTAATTTTTTCGATGTGTATATCTGGAATGGAAATAAGTTTAAAAGATTACCAGATTCAATTTTAGCAGCATCTGGATTAAATCAAAGTTTAATCCTCAATACCGATGGGAGTAAAGTTTTATTTGGTAATAGTTCGACTCCCTATACAATCGATGTTTACGAATGGGATGGAGAAACCTTTGCAAAAGGTACTCCTTTAGATAATTTAAGGATTAATCATGGTACGGCAGCTTTTACCCCGGACGGGAAAAGAATTATCTTGAGTAACAATAATGATTTATTTATGTATGAGTGGAATGGGACCAATTACGTAAAAACAAAAATCGATGAACTATCGAATGTTAATTACAGACTTCACATTTCTTCGAATGGAATGATACTAATTTTGGGAAATGGCTTAATATATGACTGGAATGGATCTACTTATGTTAGAAGTCCATATAATCTAACTCTTCTGGATCGTGTAGATGGAATGACTGCGGATGGATTGTTAATTATAGGATATAAAGCTCTTTCAACTGTAAAAATTGGTAGTCGTAGTAACAAACAATATAGTAGTGGACTTTGGAGTAGCAATAGTAGTACAGCTCCAAGTTGTACAATTTCTAGTGATGCAGAGTTAGTAACATTTGATAGAAGAATATTCCGCCCAATAAAAGAATACTCCAAAAACAAATTCGAAAAACTTTACCCAACACAAAGCATATTTATCTCACAGGAAAACAAGAGAAAAGGCGAGCCACTAAAGTGTTATGAAATGCCGCTAATGTAAATTAATGATTATATCAAATGTATTAATCACACCTTAACAAAGAAGGGATACTCTCATTATGAAAGTATCCCTTTACTATAATTAAGTTAAATTGATCACTCCCATTCAATCGTTGCCGGCGGCTTGGAACTAATATCATAAACCACGCGGTTCACCCCTTTCACCTTATTAATAATCTCATTCGAAACCTTCGCAAGGAATTCATAAGGAAGATGTGCCCAGTCCGCAGTCATCGCATCTGTAGAAGTGACAGCACGCAACGCAATGGTATTCTCATACGTCCGTTCATCACCCATTACACCTACCGAACGGATCGGCAACAGGATCGCACCCGCCTGCCAGATCTGGTCGTATAATCCCCATTCACGCATCAGCGACATATAAATATCGTCAGCGTCCTGTAGAGTACGAACTTTCTCAGGAGTAATATCTCCTAAAATACGGATTCCTAAACCAGGGCCAGGGAACGGATGGCGTTTGATAAGGTGAGATTGCATACCTAACTCAGTACCTACCCGGCGAACCTCATCTTTAAATAATAGGTGAAGCGGTTCCACCAACTTCAAATGCATCTTTTCAGGCAGCCCACCTACATTGTGATGACTCTTAATGACAGTACCTGTAATAGAAAGCGACTCGATAATATCCGGATAGATCGTACCCTGACCAAGCCATTTAATATCTTTCAGTTTGTGAGCCTCCTTATCGAACACATCGATAAAGCCTTTACCAATGATCTTACGTTTGGCTTCCGGATCGGTAACACCAGCCAGCTCACTATAAAACTTATCTTTTGCATTTACACCGATTACGTTCAATCCAAGATGTTCGTAATCGCGCATTACATTCTCAAACTCATTCTTACGAAGTAAACCATGGTCTACAAAAATACAGGTCAGGTTCTTTCCGATTGCACGGTTCAGGAGTACGGCCGTAACCGACGAATCAACACCTCCCGAAAGCGCCAGGATTACTTTATCATCCCCCAGTTGCTCTTTGAGTTCGGCAACTGTTGACTCAATAAAAGAAGCAGGTGTCCAGTCTTTGGCACAGCCACAAATATTCAGGAAATTATCAAGTAGCTGGGTACCGTCGGTACTATGGAACACTTCCGGATGGAACTGTACACCCCAGGTCTGTTCGCCGTCTACTTTATATGCAGCCGCCTGTACATCAGAAGTACTGGCTATGATTTTAAAATTCTTAGGTAATTCAGTAATGGTATCACCGTGAGACATCCAGATCTGCGAACCGGTTTGAATACCCTGCAACAACTGGTCGTCTGACGCAATATATTCCAGGTTAGCACGGCCATACTCCCGTGAAGCAGCAGGTTCTACATTACCTCCCGAAGTATAAGCAATGTACTGGGCTCCGTAGCAAATACCCAATACCGGATATTTACCTCTTATCTGTGCCAGGTCGGTTTTAAATGCATTCGCATCGTACACCGAATAGGGACTGCCCGATAAGATCACACCTTTTACATCAGTTGCATCATGCGGGAATTTGTTATAAGGGACAATTTCGCAATACATATTCAACTCTCTGACCCTACGGCCGATAAGTTGGGTTGTCTGCGAACCGAAATCAAGAATAATAAGTTTCTCGTGCATGCAATGTTTATATTTAAAATGATTATCCGCATAATGTCCTATTATAAATTCTGGATTTGAAGTC
>JAJPZJ010000154.1 GCA_021204405.1 Tannerellaceae bacterium
ACTTCAAATCCAGAATTTATAATAGGACATTATGCGGATAATCATATAAAAAAAACAACTCGACCGCTTCAGGAAAGGAGGCGACCTGGCAGGCATGTTCCCCGACCGGTGGTTGCCAACAACTTTTGCAATCCTGCCGGAGCCTTTTACCGAACAAAACGGAATGATCAACAGTACGATGAAAGTAGTACGTGGAAAAGTAGAAAAAACGTATGCTGCACGTATTGACTATATGTATACTCCGGAAGGGAAAAATCCTTTAAACGGAGAAAATAAAAACTCACTATAAATTCTAATTCTAAACAGCACACATTTATGGATTACAAAACATTTATGTCTACCTTAACCTTATCAGTTTGCATGGCTGCAACGCAACCGGTACTTGCCGGCAACCTGTTAAAACAGGAAATCAACACCGATTGGAGTTTTAAGCAGGTACGCGGAACAAACTGGTATCCGGCTACAGTGCCGGGAGTTGTACATACCGACCTGATGGATAACGATATTATCGAAGATCCTTTCTACCGTCTCAACGAACGGGCGGTACAATGGGTTGATAAAGAAGACTGGGAGTACAAAACAACCCTCCATATTTCGCCGGAAGTATTTAACAAAGATAATATTGAACTTGTCTTCAAAGGATTAGATACCTATGCAGACGTATACCTGAACGATTCCTGTATCTTACAGGCAAATAATATGTTCCGCGAATGGAGTGTCGATATTAAAAACCTGTTGAAAGAGAATGAAAATGAACTACGGGTATACTTCCATTCTCCTATCAAAGTAGACATTCCAAAATTCGATGCGTTACATTACCGGAACGAGGCAGGTAACGACCAGTCTGAGAATGGTGGAGTATTCGACAAACAGGTAAGTGTTTTTGCCCGCAAAGCCGGCTATCATTATGGCTGGGACTGGGGTCCCCGCCTGGTTACCAGTGGCATATGGCGCCCGGTATATATCCAAGGATGGAACAATGCACGGATAGATAACATCCACTATATACAGGAAAAAGTAACTGCTAAAAAGGCAGATGTAAAAGCACGTATAGAAGTGATAGCCGATAAAGCAGGTGAAGTGGAACTGCAAATCAAAGCAGAAGGAATTAAAAACACCTGGAACAAAAAAGTACAGGTACAACCCGGTAAAAACCTGATCGAAACGGATATGGTTATTAATAACCCACGCCTGTGGTGGTCGAGCGGACTGGGAGAAGCGCATCTATATCCATTCACCGCAACCCTTTCATTTAATGGAAAAGAAACAGATAGCCAAACCGATAAACTGGGGCTTCGTAGCCTGAAGGTGATTCATGCCAAAGATGCGGAAGGCCATACTTTCCACTTCGAACTGAATGGTGTAAAAGTATTTGCCAAAGGTGCAAATTACATTCCCCAGGACAATTTCCTACCCCGTGTATCCGACGAACGTTACGAGCAGACTATTATGGATGCAGTAAATGCCAATATGAACATGCTTCGTATCTGGGGAGGCGGTATTTATGAAAATGATATTTTCTACGATCTTTGCGACGAACATGGCATATTGGTATGGCAGGACTTTATGTTTGCCTGCAGCACCTATCCGATGACACCTGACATGCTGGAAAACATCCGCCACGAAGCCATCGACAATATGGTCCGTTTACGTAACCACCCCTCTGTTGCCATTTGGTGCGGAAATAATGAGAACCATACTGCCTGGTTTAACTGGGGCTGGATGAGAAAATACAAAGAACAAGGCGTATTCGACGAAATGTGGAAAGATTACAAAGACCTGTTCCATGTCTTATTAGCCGACGTAGTTGCCGAGTATGACCCAACCTCTTTCTACTGGCCTTCTTCTCCCTATGGTGGTGATCCGGACGCCAAATGCGAAACAGGTAAACCATTGTGGAATCCCGACGGAGATGCTCACTATTGGGGCGTATGGCATGCGAAAGATTCTATCACAAACTACAATTTTATCCGTACCCGCTTCTTCTCTGAGTACGGCTTCCAATCATTCCCTGAATACCAGTCAGTACTGAAATATGCACCCGAAGCCCGCGACCACTCCATTTACTCAGATGTAATGATGGCTCACCAACGGGGGGGCGAACATGCCAACGGGCTGATTGAATGGTACCTGCTGAACGAATACCGCAAGCCGAAAGACTTCCCGAACTTCCTGTATATGGGATTGCTGTTACAGGGAGATGCAATCAAAACAGCAATCGAAGCCCACCGCCGCGATATGCCCTACTGTATGGGATCGCTATTCTGGCAGCATAACGACTGCTGGCCGGTTGCTTCCTGGTCGAGCCGCGATTATTACGGCCGATGGAAAGCACAACATTATTTTACAAAAAAGGCATTTACTGATATACTGGTCTCACCGATTGCCGACAATGAAACGCTGGATGTATTCATTGTATCAGACCGCCTGAAACCAACTCCGGGTCAACTGGATATAAGGGTAATGGATTTACAGGGCAATGTATTATATGAATACAAAAAAAACCTGACCCTCCCTGCCAATACCAGCAAAAAACAATATACCGTTAAACTAGATACAGCTTTGAAAGGGAAAAAAAGAAATGAAGTAGTGATCGCTGCCCGTTTTACCGACAACCGCAGTCAGGTATACAGCAATAATTACTTCCTGTCACGCTTCAAAGATCTCGATTTTCCCAAAGCAACAGTCAGTACCAATACGGTAGCTACTGAGAATGGTATAGAGGTAACCGTGCAAAGTGATGTGTTTGCCAGAGGTGTATTCCTGAGTATCGACGGAATCGATAATTTCTTCTCTGATAATTATTTCGACCTGATACCTGGCGAGGCGGTTACGATCCACGTCACAACTCAGCTAAGCAAAGCCGCATTCGATAAACAATTGAAAATTGAAACCCTGGCAGATGCCTATTAAATAAAACAGCTACTATTCAGCAAGCTGCATTCCCTTTCTTTATTATAGGGAATGCAGCTTTTATATTTACTTCCTATGGGCCGGATACCTCCTCTTTCTTTTAAAGAACCCATAACCCTGGTTGCAGAAAATCTTAAAATCCTTACCTTTGCATATATATCATCCGTTTTTCTTTCACATCTGTACAAAATGCCCCTACTATATCCGGTATAAATGTACCGACGGAAAAAAGAACTATGTAACATCATATTTAATTATGGAAAAATTAAGTTGCAAACTACACATACGCCTAATTTCTGGGCACTACTACCGCTATTTGTATTTTTATTATCCTATTTGGTTGTATCTGTTATAGCCGGCGACTTTTATAAAATGCCTATTACTGTTGCCTTCGTTATTGCCTCAATTGTAGCCATCGGCATTTCAAAAGGCGGACAATTATCCAACCGGATAGAACAATTCTGCCGCGGTGCAGCCAACAGCAATATTATGCTGATGGTACTCATTTTTATATTAGCAGGCGCTTTTGCCCATACGGCTAAAGCCATGGGTGCCGTAGACGCAACTGTTAATCTGGCTATGGCTATATTACCGGCCAATTTATTAGCTGCCGGTATATTTCTGGCAGCCTGCTTTATCTCCCTTTCAGTAGGTACTTCGGTTGGAACCATTGTGGCCCTTACTCCCGTTGCCGTAGGAATTGCAGCTAAAACCGGTATGCCGGTGGCTTTCATGGTTGGAGTCGTTGTGAGCGGAGCCATGTTTGGCGATAACCTGTCATTTATATCCGATACCACCATTGTAGCTACACGTACACAAGGATGTAAAATGAGCGATAAATTTAAGGTAAATATCCGGATAGCACTTCCTATAGCCATAGTTACAGCTATTATTTATACCATCTATGGATATGGCATTGACTATCAATATCAGCCCAAAACCATTGAATGGGTCAAGGTTATACCTTACCTGGTAGTACTGATTACTGCCATTATGGGAGTAAATGTATTATTGGTATTACTAACCGGCATTCTCTTATCCGGAATAACCGGTATTTTCACCCATAGTTTTGATATATGGGGCTGGACTACTTCAATGGGCACAGGTATTACGGATATGAGTGAACTGATAATCGTAACTTTACTGGCTGGTGGCGTACTGGAAATGATCCGCTTTAACGGAGGGATAGACTGGATCATCGTCAAACTAACTTCCCGTATCCACTCTTCCAAAGGTGCAGAAGGAAGTATTGCCGCACTGGTGGGTTTTGCCAATCTATGTACAGCCAATAACACGATTGCTCTTATTATGTCAGGGCCTATAGCAAAAGATATTGCTGACAAATATAAAGTTGACCCACGTAAAAGTGCCAGTCTGTTGGATATCTTTTCCTGTTGTGTACAAGGGATTATTCCTTATGGAGCGCAATTGCTGATAGCCTCCGGATTAGGACAAGTATCTCCTATCCACATTATGCAATATTTATACTATCCTTATTTACTTGGGATAGGTGGCATACTGGCTATTATTTCCGTTATCCGCGACGATACAGTACAATAAAATAAAAAACAGTTTTATAATCATCCTATTGATTGTATTTACTCATATAATATACAATCTGATAAACTTGTTTTCCAACTTTTAATAAGTACCATATACACCGTAAATTTATCCATCCGCCAATAAGTGAACAAGCGATAGGTAAAGAAAGCAACATAATAGAGATAGAACTATACCGGCAGGCCATGACAGAAAGACCAATTGTGAAGAATACCCATACACTATACAACATACTATTAGGATATAACAGGATCAATTCATTCAACCGCTTAAAGGCTGGAAAATAATCAGATTCACCAATAAAAGGCATAACAGACCTTTCAATATCTGAAATTATTTTCTATTGCCACTTTTCTATTAGCAGATTTACAGTATATAATATAAAGAGCCCTGTTATACCCCATCCTATTAAATGGAAAGGTTTATCCCTATAATAAAAAAAGATATGAACCACAAATTTATAAAAGATGCATTTATAAAACCTATCAGAAAATAAACTCAGTCGCTTATAATCCTTTCTTTCACTCAACGATAAAATTGCCCTGTTTTTCTGTCCGACATTTCCCCATCAGGATAAATCAATAATACAATACCCGACTCCCAGCAATAGGTAATTTCAT
Organism: Tannerellaceae bacterium; assembly: GCA_021204405.1. Lineage (GTDB taxonomy): Bacteria > Bacteroidota > Bacteroidia > Bacteroidales > Tannerellaceae > JAJPZJ01. Next base: position 5,094 of record JAJPZJ010000154.1, read on the forward strand.
CAACTGTACAATTAAATATACCTTCAAAAGGATCACCTACAATAAACTGTCCGAACTCAAAGCCATAACATACCACATAATCTTTCCTTCCGTCCGGATGTGTTATAAATAAAAGAACAGGATAAAAATTCTTTTTTAATTGTTCAATACTCATTCGTACTCCCCTAGCTGTAAAGCCTAATAATTCAGCTGCATTTTTCAGACCGGCCATTTTACTAACTCCATTTCTCGTTTTAGTCAGAATGGTTAATAGCCATGGTTCTACTACCCCCTCCATGATAATTTATTACAGAATGTAAACAGGCTACTCCAGAAGGACAATTAATGGCATACGTAAACGTTTTTCGAATATATTTATTCACAGTTCCCGTTGTTTGCTTTTACATAATTAAAAGAATCACAGAATCGGGGTGCTTTATTACAGCGCGGATCAGGGTAATCCCAATTTTTATTTCCATATACTTTTATTACATCAGCCCAGCAACGTTTATAGCCAGTAAAGCATTTCACAAAAAGAGAGCAACTACTACATTTACTCTGTTTTTGTATATAATCAGGTTTCATTGTAAGCAAAGAAACAGCTCTTGCCGAATTCCATATTTCTATAATAGATTGTTGTTTTATATCACCAATAATAAAATTAGGATTCCAGTAAAGCTGTTCACAGATAGTAACTTGGCCATCCGGTAAGATAAACATATGCGAATTTAAAGCTGTACAGTGGCCTCGGAGAAAAGATACGTTAGGATCGTCCTGATACAAACGCTCCTTCAAAACTCCTCGTTTAAGACAAACAGGGAAGCCGGCCTTGGGTTGAATTTCAGATTCAATATAATCATATACCTCTTCAATGTCTTTTGCAGAAGCCTTCATTTCTTTTTGTTCTTTTTTACTTATGTATAAGGATTCCATAGCAACTCTTATATCCCATCTTACAAGGTGTTTAAGTGTAGCCAGAAAATGATATAAACTGATTACATTTCTGACTGAGCAATTAAAACGGGTAAGTACAGTTGCTATAGAATAAGGGAGTGCCGCATAATCCAGCAACTTTATTCTCTGTAACATATTATAAAGATAGTTACTACCGGTACCCTGTTGCTTATTTATTATGTCCGGCGACAAAGTATCTAAAGATATCTGAAGAGGTTGCTCATATCCGGTATTTTGCAATAAACGGATATCTTTTGGTGTTAACGGATATTTGGTAGAGATCACTCCCGGTATATACCTCAGGTCAGATAACACCGATAATACTTTATCCCAATCTTTGAATAAAAAGATTTCTCCTCCGGTCAGATGTATATTCTGTACACCTATAATATCAGCATGTTTTATAACCTCAATAATTTTAGTCGCAGACAGCTCATTAATTCCTTTCCTCTTTATATCTGCATAACAATAAATACATTTACATATACAACGGTTAGTCAACATAAATGTAAGTTGCAGAGGTATGGTATGAATACGTGGATCAGCCAGATTCACTTCTACGCATCTCATCTGATTAAAAGAAATATATTCCCGCTGATATAATGAAAGAACCCTCTTCCTGTTTATAAGTAAATGTTTAGGAAACCTTATTTTCTTTCCTTTCCGGTTAACACATAGAGGCTCCGGATTATTTATACAAGATATCAGAAAAGCTCTTACCTTTTCTCTATGAAGCCCTATATGTTTACAAATAAGTTGTATATTCTCATCAAAAGGTCTTTCACAAGTAAAAAAAAGAAAGAATCATAGCCTGAACCGGATGTATACAACTAAACCATTCGGCCGAACTATAAGCTGCAACTTTTGCCTTCGAATATAATATTACTTTGTTAATATCATTCTTGATAATATAATCCGGATTTAAAATATAACAGTCTTCCATATTTATTCTTTCTGAAATAGATCTCAATTATACGGGTCAGGCTATGATATAAGTTCAAATTAATTTACCTGTCACTCTCTTCTAATGAACCACGAAAACATCCCAATCCACAGCCAGCTCTTTCCATACCTTCAATTCCTCCTTCTATTTCCAGTAGTTCTTCCAGGTCTAATTCCTCATTTTCTTCAGTTGACACAAAAGATATAAAATCTTTATTTTCCTCAGTACCTTTGTTTTTTCCTCCATGACTTTAATCAATTAATTGTTATACTTTAGTAAAAATGATTATCCGCATAATGTCCTATTATAAATTCTGGATTTGAAGTCGGA
>JAJPZJ010000174.1:0-1845 GCA_021204405.1 Tannerellaceae bacterium
TTCATATGATGTTCAATAAATCAACGGACATTATGCGGATAATCATTAAATTAAATATTCATAATACAGATACTGTCTATAGGGTTAATCTGGAAATTAAATTATCCTGATAATTATGGACGAAATTTAAATAAACAAACCGATAAAACCATATTACGATGCGTTGTCGTGGACGATGAACCCGTAGCACGGGAAGGATTATCTGATTTTGTAGGAAAGGTAGATTTTCTTGAACTGGTAGGAACGTGTGCTTCTGCTTTGGAAGCTACGGAGTTTGTAAATAAGGGAATGGTAGATTTGATCTTTCTCGATATTAATATGCCTTATCTCTCCGGGATGGATTTTCTCGAATCACTTGAAAATCCTCCGCTAACTATTTTCACAACAGCTTATCCGGAATATGCACTGGATGGCTACCGTTTACAGGTGGTGAATTATCTGATGAAGCCTATTCCTTTTAAACGCTTCTTTCAGGCTGCCACTAATGCGTTGCAGACCTTCATTCTACGCAATCCAGCGGAAAATAGCAGCGGACAGCAGGATTATATGTATATCCGACAGGGGGATTCCTTTAAGAAAATACATTGGCAGGATATTCTGTATATCGAAAGTATGCAAAACTATGCAAAGTTACATTTTAAGGATGATAAGAAAGTAATTCATCAAACCCTTTCCTCTTTGGAAGAAAGTTTACCGCCGGATCAGTTTTTCAGGATACATAAGTCTTTTCTGATTAATATTTCCCGGATTGATTCTATTATGGGAGGTCGGGTTTTTATAGAAGGGAATGAATTGCCCCTTTCCCGACATCGCAAAGATGAACTTTTGAACCAGGTGGTGTATAAGAATCTGATAAGTAAGTAACCTAAATACGTAAAATAGGGCTGCTTCATACGAGGCAGCCCTATTTTTATACATCTTTTCTTTTAGAATCCCAAATTATAACCCACCTGGAAATACAGAGAGGGTTGGAAGTTGGGGTCAAATTCTCTACCGAACCATTTGAAATAATCTTTTATACTTCTGTTAATTACAGAGGCATCCCGATACCAGACACCTCCACCGGTTAATTGTATGGAAGATGATTTGCCAATTCTAAAATCAGCCTGTAATCCTGATTTCATAGACACCGAGCCAAAAATCTTTGATTTACCGTCCACATCCATTACTGCTGACATACCATCTACTTCAAATCCGATTAATCTTAATTTGAACCAGTCGTTGAATGTAACTGCTGCCGATACTTCTGCTGCCTCAAGCATTTTGACTTTGACTTCATATTTTCCGTCAATCCTCCAATTCAGATACCCCATTGGCATACCCAGAGGAACCCCGTAGCTATTGGTTACACCTACTCCGATACCGACATCCAAATTATCCCGTAAATGATAAATGAAAACTAACCCTCCGCTTCCTAAAATGCTTTGTGCTTTTATGTGTGAAGGATCGGAATAGATACCGCCACCAAGAACAGCCAATAGAGACCACTTCCTGCCAATTGGTCGCAAATGACTGATGCTTAATGTAGTGTTAATAATATCGTTTGGATGCATAAAAGTAGGTATTTGCTTATTATTGTATTTTGCATAAGCCGCATCCAATGATACTGCCCACACCTTTATCCGGTTGTTTTCATCCTGTTTAAAGGATAACGGCATGCTGAATCCTCCGTTTACTTTAAACATATCGCCCGAACCGCCTGTCTTGTTATTGTTTTCATCTTTAAATGACGAAGAGCCAATATACTCTGATTTGAAATAGACCTGTGCCTGGCTCTCTATCGCTAAAGTTAAACTGAACAGGGTTAAAATAATTGCTAAGATTTTCATTTGATTTCTTTTTTAA
>JAJPZJ010000174.1:1945-7230 GCA_021204405.1 Tannerellaceae bacterium
TGTTCTGTCAGCAAATATCAGCAGGTTTAATGTTCTGTCAGCAAATATCAGCAGGTTTAATGTTCTGTCAGCAAATATCAGCAGGCCTTCCGGGTTGGAGAAATTTATTTGACGACTGGTAGTTTGCTTGTGATTACGGGTAAAGAAAAAGCCTGATACTATTTATATCAGACTTATCCTATTGTTAGATTAGAACTTAAATCTTACTGTAAGGGAACCATAGCTAAAGGATGCACACTTTAATTATCATTCATGCAATATGTAATTCCAGGAATAATTAATCCACACGGATCAAGCCACAGGTAGAAGGAAAGGGGGGGACTACTTAAATGCTACCATCCTTTTAAAAAGTGAACCAAAAAGGGAATACCAGGCTAAAACATGGGTATTTCTATTCTATATTGTTTTTTGCATTATGCTGATAATAAACCATTTAAACAAAAGTCGTAACTGAAGGAAAACTTTCCGTCACGCTCCAGTCACGCTTTTTGGGGTATTAAATAGTTTATTACCAAACCATTAACTACCCTCTGTGACTGGTGAAGGATAAAAAACGAAAAAATTACTATGAGAGCGTATGCGGGAAGAGGTAAATACTTCTGCAAAAAGAACCAATAGTTGATTTAGACATATCACAAATCTTTATAGTTATCGGGTAGAAACTACAAATCTTTTCACCTAAAAAATTCACTGGTTATGACTTATCGTATCTTTAAAGATTATCCTGCGTATAAAAAGAGGCGCTTATCAGGCGCCTCTTTTTATGTTTTTACTTGCTATTATTGGTGTTCCGGGCGTAGCAAGTCATTTACTGTTTTTACCGGATTGAAGGTTTCGATAGGGACTTCTACGAAGATGGTATTCCAGTCGCTCATCGCACCGTTCCATAAGCCAGGTAACTCAAGGGCTTTCAGTTCGCGGCCGTCTTTACTCTTGTAGGAGATAAAGCCGGTGTTTTTATCCACAAAATCCGGCAGGTTATATTTATTGCCGTTAGGATCTTTTAAAGCACATACAAGGTCTACCGGGTTGAAGTGGGTACCCTGTTCGAACATGGCTTTTTTATCAGGATCGTTCAGGTCGATCTGTGAACTTTCCAATATCTGTAAAGAAACGGTGTCGTCGGGATTAACCGCCAGGAACGGGCCACCTCCGGGCTCACCTACATTCTTAACCATACCGCATACACGCAGCGGACGTTGTAGTTTGTTTTTAATGTAAAGTACCAGTTCGGCGTCTTCGAGGTATTTGGTATCCGGGTTTTTGATGCACAGGTCATTCTGTAGGAAATGGATCATTTCTTCAATTTGTGTATGGGTATATTTGCCGCCTTCGATCAGTGCCAGGTAGTCGAATATTTTTTGCTGGATACTTACCAGTACCCCTGCGATTACCTTTTTGAAGATAACTGTTGAGCATTTGAAGCTGTCGGGTACTACATTATCGATGTTTTTAATGAATACCACATCGGCATCTACATCATTCAGGTTTTCGATCAGTGCTCCGTGGCCACCGGGACGGAACAATAGTTTACCGTTTTTGTCGCGGAACGGACGATTCTCCATGTCTGCGGCTATTGTATCGGTGCTGGGTTTCTGTACGCTGAAAGATACATCATAATTAACCGAGAATTTATCTTCGTAGTCGTTCTTCTTATCTGCAACCAGTTGCTCGAACAGGGCCTGATGTTCCGGTGAAACCGTAAAATGAATATTCACTTCGCCTGCATTGTTTTTAGCATATATGGCTCCTTCGGCCAGATGTTCTTCCATGGCGGTGCGTACCGTATCAGGATAAGTATGGAATAACAACAGGCCTTTGGGTAACTGGCCGTAGTTCAGCCCCTTTTCTTCCAGCAGGTTGGCCACTACCGCTTTATAATTACCGTTTTCAACCAGTGAAGGAATGTCTTTACCTTCATTTTCCAGGCATTTATTATTCAGTGCCTTGTAGAATGCAAACTTAGTAATCTCATCAAAGAATTTCTTTTCGAATGCGTTACCGGGTGCTGTATAATCGGCAGAAAGGAATTCAAAGAGGTTTTTAAACATACGGCTGGCGGCTCCCGAAGCTGGTACGAACTTAACGATTTTCTTGTTTTGGGCAAGATAGTTGTCCCAGGCATTCATATAGGTAGCCTGCTGTTCCTGCGAAATGACCATAATACCTTTTTCAACCGAGGCAGAGGCGGTGATCTCAAGGAACGGAAAACCTTTTACGAAACATGCTAACTGTTCATTTATCTGTTCTTCACTTATGCCTTTGGCAGCCAGTTGCTGTAAATCATTTGCGTTTAACATAGTATATAATTTAAAATTAGTAAATCAGAATGACAGAAAGATAGCAAATTGTTACCCTTCTCGCAAATGTATAAAATAACCGTTAAATTCTATGGTTGATTATCTGGAAAAAGATACTTTTACACTGTGTTTTACGACCTGTTTTTACAACAACAGGCTTAAATAAATAACAAACAACTATGGAAATCCAACTATTCTTTACAGAGGAAGAGAAAAACCTGTTTTTCTCGCAATACCGTCGTTTAGTCAGGAGTGTATCTTCTTACCTGCAGAAAGAGGATATCCGGAAGATGCGGAAGTTGATGCAGAAGGTGGTTGCAATGGAGTGTTACGGTCGCGACCGGAATGGAATTAACGGACTGTTATGCAATACCGGTACTGCGTTAATTGCAGCCGAAGAGATTGGGCTGAAAAGGACCTCCCTGATTGCCCTGTTACTTTATCGCCCTGTTTTTAAAGGGGCCATTTCGCTGGAAGAGGTGGAAGGAGTGTTTGATAAAGAGGTGACCCTTATTATAAGCCGCCTGCTTCGTACCTCCGACCTGTATGCTAAAAATACAGCGCTTAACTCGGAGAACTTTCACCGCCTGCTTTTCTCGTTTGCGGAAGATGTGCGTGTGATCCTGATTATGATTGCCAACCGTTTGTATATGATGCGCCAGGGCAAGCAGATGGTACGCGAGGCCGACCGGCATAAACTGGCCATGGAAGCCTCTTTCCTGTATGCACCGCTGGCTCACCGGTTGGGCTTGTATGCTATTAAAAGTGAAATGGAAGACCTTTCGCTTAAATATACAGACCGGGCACGGTATGATTTTATTAAAAAGAAACTCAATGAAACCAAGCGTTCGCGCGATGCTTATATCAAGGCTTTTGTTACGCCTATCCACGACAGGCTGGTAGCCGCTGGCCTGCGGTTTGAAATGAAAGGGCGTACCAAGTCTATTCATTCGATCAATAACAAACTGAATAAGCAAAAGATTGAATTTGAGGCAATATACGACCTGTTTGCCATCCGCATTGTATTGGATTCACCGCTTGAGAAAGAGCGTGCGGATTGCTGGCACGTATATTCCATCATAACGGATATGTACCAGCCTAATCCTGACCGGATGAAAGACTGGATCTCCATACCCAAGACCAATGGGTATGAAAGTTTACATATCACGGTAATGGGGCCGGAAAATAAATGGGTAGAGGTGCAGATACGTACCCGGCGGATGGATGAGATTGCCGAGCGTGGACTGGCTGCCCACTGGCGCTATAAAGGCATAAAGGGAGAGGCCGGACTGGATGATTTCCTGGCAAATGTACGGGCTGCACTGGAGAATAAGGATGCTTCGCCAAACGACCTGATGCAGGACTTTAAAATGGACCTGTATGAAGATGAAATCTATGTATTTACGCCTACAGGGGAACTGAAGAAGCTGGCTAAAGGGGCAACCGTACTCGATTTTGCTTTTTCTATTCATTCTGCTATTGGTTGCCGGTGTGTTTCTGCAAAGGTAAATGGAAAGAATGTACCTATACGCCATGTATTGAAAAGTGGCGATACGGTAGAGATTGTTACATCTCCTACGCAATCACCCAACCGCAACTGGTTGTCGTTTGTGGCTACTTCGAGGGCGCGGGTCAAGATCAAGCAGGCTTTGCGTGAAGAGGCGGATAAATCGGTTGAATTTGCCAAAGAGATGTTGCAGCGCCGGTTTAAAAACCGGAAAATTGAGATAGATGAGGGTACCTGGATGCGTTATATCAAGAAGAAGGGGTATAAGATGGTTACCGATTTCTATCTGGATATTTCCGAAGAGAAGCTCGACCCAAACCATGTGATTGATGAATATCTTGAGTTAGAACGTAAAGAGAAAGAAAATGCGGAAAAGACGGAGATACGAAGCGCAGAAGATTTTGTAACTACTACCGAGTTTGAAGAGATCTCCACCCGGCAGGATATCCTGGTAATTGATAAGAACCTGACCGGTATCGACTATAAACTGGCAAAATGTTGTAACCCGATTTATGGGGACGAGATATTTGGTTTTGTATCTACCCAGGGAATTAAAATACACCGCATGGACTGTCCGAATGCACAGGAGATGTTCAGCCGCTTTGGTTACCGGATTATCCGTGCGAAATGGAGTGGTAAGGGGGATAACGAATATAGTGTTACCCTCCGGGTAATGGGACGGGATGATATTACGATTGTTACCAACATCACTTCGGTAATCGGTAAAGAGAATGGGGTGGCCTTGCGTTCGCTGAATATTGACTCGGTGGATGGGATATTCCAGGGTAGTTTTACGGTGAATGTGAAAGATACCACTGCATTAAAGTTACTGACAAAGAAGATCCAGGGGGTGAAAGGGGTAAATTCGGTCGTGAGGCTGAATACCTGATTCCGGAAGATTTCACAGGGAAAGCAAAGGGTTGTGGAGCAATGATGTATCAGTTTCCCGCGTAGGCGGGGACTACATTAGGGCAGACCCTATTTTTCTGTTTTTAAAGCTAAAACAGACAGTTCCGGTGCGATCCCCACCTGCGCGGGGAACTGGCCGTTTTATTTTATAAATATTTAGTTCCTTCTCAAATCTTCCGGCCATCCCCGGGCATTAACCCCATCTTCTCTGCCCGTTCCAGCATAAATTGCCGGGCGGCTTCATATTCGTTAGGAATGATGCCATCCAATATGGCGTTTTTAATAGCTTCTTTTAATATGCCTACCGGTTGGGAGGGGGGTAGACTGAACGTTTCCATGATCTCTTCACCGGTTACCGGTGGCTGGAAGTTGCGTACGCGGTCTTTTTCTTCGATTTCGGCCAGTTTTTCACGAACCAGACGGAAGTTATTCAGGAAGCGGCGTACTTTATCGGGGTTTTTACTGGTAATGTCGGCTTCGCATAGTTTCATCAGATCGTCTATATCGTTTGCCGACTACACCTTGAAAAAAAAGATGGGAGGGGCGGGGGGGGCGTCGTGGGCGGGGGG
>JAJPZJ010000095.1 GCA_021204405.1 Tannerellaceae bacterium
TGGTTACAACCCCGACCTGAAATGGGAAGAAACTACTACCTGGAATGCGGGCCTTGATTTCGGCTTCCTGAATAACCGGATCACAGCATCTCTGGATTATTATTACTGCGATACAAAAGACCTTATTAATGAAATTGATGTAGCGGCGGGAACCAATTTTAAAAACCGTATTGTCAGCAATCTGGGATCTATGAAAAACCAGGGGGTAGAATTCTCAATCAATGCCAAACCGGTTGTAACAAAAGACTGGACCTGGGATGTAGGTTTCAATCTTACCTGGAGTAACTCGGAAATTACCAAGTTAACAGCTCAGGATGATGCTGCTACTTTTGTTCCTACAGGATATATTGACGGAGGTACAGGTAACACCATCCAGGCGCAGACTGTTGGAAAGCCTATGAACTCTTTCTATGTATATCAACAGGTATATGATGAAGATGGTAAACCGATTGAAGGTGTATATGTAGATCGGAACGGTGATGGTATTATCACAGAAAGTGATAAATATTTCTACAAGAAACCAGCTGCCGATGTATTGATGGGATTTACTTCCAAATTAATCTATAAAGACTGGGATTTTAGTTTTTCTTTACGTGCCAGCCTGAATAACTATGTATACAATAACGTTGCATCCAGTAACTCCGGATTGGATGAAGGATGGATCAACAATAAAGGATTTTTATCCAACAGACCTTTATCTGCCTTTGAAACCAATTTTCTGGGGATGGAATTAATGTCTGATTATTATGTACAGAATGCCTCTTTCCTACGCTGTGATAATATCACCCTGGGATACTCTTTCAGAAACTTCCTGAATACACTGACCGGACGTATTTATGTTACCGTACAAAATCCGTTTGTTATCACCAATTACAAGGGATTAGATCCGGAAGTTGCTAATGCAAGCGACAAAACATTTGGCATCGACAAAAATGTTTATCCACGTCCGTTAGTAAGCCTTTTAGGTGTAAGTCTTCAATTCTAACAAGTTACCATTATGAATACAAAGCTTATAAAATATATTTTCCCGGTCATCTTACTATGTATGGCCTTCCAACTGTCTTCCTGTATTGGCAATCTGGATGTAAAACCAATCGACCCGAACTTCGATAGCGAATTCGACCAGGATGCAAACTTTGCAAAAATTTATTCAGGTTTAGCCCTTACCGGTAATCAGGGACCTGATGGACAACCCGATATTACCGGCACCGACGAAGGTGCTTCCGGATTAATGCGTATGCTTTTTAATATAAACGAACTGACAACAGACGAAGCCATCTGTGCATGGGTATCAGACACCGATGTATATCCGCTGAATTTTACCCAGATCACAGCTTCTAACGGTTTAGTATTAGACATGTTTAATCGTCTTTTCATTCAGATTGCCCAATGTAATAATTTCCTGATTGAGACTGAAGGGCTGGAAGATGAAAAAACAGCACTTCAACGAGCAGAAGTTCGTTTTATCCGTGCGCTGGATTATTACCTGTTGATTGATCTATTTGGAAACGTGCCCTTCGTAGATGAAAATACCGGTATCGGCGCTTATGTACCCGAGCGCATTACCCGTAGTGAACTGTTCAATTATGTTGAATCGGAATTAAAAGAGCTGGAAAATTTAATGGCTGACCCGCGTACTAATTTATATGGCCGTGCCGATAAAGCGGCTGCATGGATGCTGTTATCCCGCCTTTATTTGAACGCAGAAGTGTATACCGGCAATGCCCGTTGGCAGGACGCCGCTACTTATGCTAAAAAGGTAATGAATGCCGGTTATTCCCTGGAGCCTAATTATGCCGATATGTTTAAAGCAGATAATGATACTTCAAATGAAATGATTATGCCTATCTGCTACGATGGAGTATATGCCCGTTCATGGAGTGGATTATTTTTCATTGCAAGTTTTATTTCCGGTGATATGAATACATTGGATAACTTCGGTACAACAGAGGCCTGGGGTGGTAACCGTGCCCGACCTACATTAATAAGAAAATTCACATCCAACGGAGATTTGACAAATGTGCGTGATACCCGGGCCATGTTCTGGACGGAAGACCGTACATTGGAAATTGAAAAGCCAACTGAATTTACAGAGGGGTATTCCATCACTAAATTTTCCAACCTCACCAAAGCAGGTATACTGGGCAGCGACCCCGACAACCGTTATCCGGATACAGACTTCCCGCTATTCCGCCTGGCAGAAGCACACCTAACATTTGCAGAAGCCACTTTACGCGCTGGTGGAGACAGATCTGCAGCATTAAATGCGGTAAATACACTCCGGACGCGCGCCAATGCAGGTACAATCAATGACGGTGACCTTACATTGGACTTCCTGCTGGATGAGAAAGCACGCGAGTTTTATTTTGAAGCACAACGCCGTACAGATCTGATCCGCTACAACCGCTTTACATCCAATTATACATGGGAATGGAAAGGTGGAGTTTCGGAAGGAACCTCGGTTAGCAGCCATTTAACCTTGCTTCCTATACCTGTTAGCCAGATGGCAGCCAATTCCAACCTGATCCAGAATCCTGGGTATGGTGATTAATTCATACGGATATGACTAATCATTTAAAAAGAAAACAAAATGAAAAAATTAATATAGCTTTATTCATGCTGTTGGGATTTATCACCTTTATCTCGTGTGATTCCGACCGGGATAGCAACCCAACGCTTTTATATCCGACCTCTTTCGTACTCAATACACCCCCTTATGTGAATGCGGTGTATGATCTGAAGAATACGGAATCTGTTGAACTTACCACTACACAGCCGGAGTATGGATTTACAGCAGCAACCAATTATGCCGTACAGGTTTCCTTATCCGGCGACTTCACAAACGAAGAGGAATTTGTAACCTTATCTACCATCTATACAACAGCACGTATGGAAGTAAATGCCTCGGAAATAGCAACGGCTATGGTGGCGCTGTTAGGAATTGAAAATGAAGAGGACTTTCCTACAGACGAGTTCGCCTTGAAAATCCGGCTGATGGCTACCATCAGTGGTAGCGACCATGTAGCATATTCCAATACAATTGAACTTCCCCGTGTGATCGGATATTATGCATTGCCGGAACTCACCATGCCTGACAACCTGTTTATAGTAGGAAGCCTGACAGACTGGGATTGGGGTAACAGTATTGAAATGATACCTACTCATTCACATCCGGAAATATTCTGGCGTATGGTTTACCTCGAAGCAGGCGACGAACTGAAATTCAATTCAGCCAAAGCCTGGGACGGTGATGAATTTGGTTACGATGAAGACTATTTTACAAATAAAAGTATTACGTATGCCGGTCTGGAAGATGCCGACGGTAATATTCAGGTTAATAATGCCGGATGGTATCTGGTAGTAGTCACTGTAGAGACAGCAGGTAGCAGATACATTTATCAGATTGATTTTATGCAGCCGAATGTATATTCAACCGGTGATCCGGCCGGAGGATATGATGTATATGAAGAGGCAAATCTCTATTCGGTTCCTGCATCCAAAGATGGTGAATTTGTATCACCGGCCTTTATTGCCGATGGCGAATTACGTATCTGTGTTAAGCTGGATGGTGTAGAGTGGTGGCAAACTGAATTTGTTATCCTGGGTGGCGAAATTGAATACCGCGGTACCGGCGACGATCAGGAGCGCGTAAATGTATCGGCAGGTCAGAAAGCTTACCTCAACTTTACACAAGGAACAGGCTATGTTAAGTAAATAGTTACGAAACTGATTAAAACGAATTAAAATGAAAAAATCAATTCTATATATGTTATCTGTCCTGTTGGTAGGACTGGTGTCATGCGACGAAGATTTTAACAAAGATGTTGCACCACCACAAAGCAATGATCCGGAAACAGTGCGGGACCTGAATTTTCAGGTGGCCTTAGCCAGTGACGTAACTTCTCCGGTTAATTTACAGGGGCTTGACCCGGAATCAACCCTGGAAATGATTACCGTTACCTCAGGTTCTTCCCTGGAAGAGGGCGAAAGTTTATATTACGGACTGGAAATTGCCAAAACAGAATCCCTGGAAAATGCAATTGAACTTCCTACCACTGCCGACGATCAGTCGGCAGTGGTAACCGTAGCTGATCTGGACGAAGCCATAAAATCATTGTTTGGCAAAGCACCGAATGCCAATCAGGTCTACATCCGTCCTTATGTATATGTACAGCGTGGAACGTCCGGCGTATGCCTGACTGCTAATACAGTTGGCCCGGTAACCGTAACTCCAAGTGCTCCAGAAATAGAAGAGGCCTATTATATTATCGGTAATATGAACGACTGGTCGTATGATGAACTTATCCAATTCAACCATAGCGGAGGAGATGTATATGCAGATCCGGTATTTGCATTAACAGTAGAAGTACCTGCTAATTGTTATTTCAAAATTGTTCCTCAATCGGCTAAAGATTTGGGTGCTGACAATTTCTGGGATGGTAAAATATTAGGAACTGCGATCGATGGTGATACTTCCCTATCCGGTGAACTTATTAACGAAAATGCACAGGCTATTCAAATCGAAGAGGCTGGTTTTGTAAGGATCACCCTGAATATGGAAGAGTATACCTATACCATTGAACTGATGGATGTAAACCCATTCCTGTATGTACCGGGTGACTACCAGGGTTGGGATCCAGCAACGGCCTCACAACTGTATACAACTCATATGGATCTTATTTATACCGGCCATCTTTATCTGGATGGTGGCTATAAATTAACCACTGCCCCGAACTGGAATGATACCGATTACGGCGACGGTGGTGATGGTAAACTGGATGCTAACGGAGGCAATCTGGAAGCTGCTGCCGGTTTCTATTATATGGTAGTAAACCTCAACACGATGACTTATTCGTTAACTGCAACTACCTGGGGACTTATCGGAGACGCTACCACCGGTGGCTGGGATAACAGCACACCTATGACCTATCATGTAGCCGACAATACCTGGCGTGTAACTACCGACCTGGCTATAGGTAGCTTCAAGTTCAGGGCTAACAATAGCTGGGACATCAATGTAGGCGGTTCAGCCTCCAAACTGGTTGTCGATGGCGATAACCTGCCTGTTACTTCGGCCGGCAACTATACCATTGTACTGAAACTAACGAACGATGATAGCAGTTCGTGTACAATAACAAAAATTAATACCACAGATTAACTGATAGAAGGGTGATCCTGTCAGCCGGGATCACCCTTTTTACCTAAAAATAGATACATATGAAAAAATATTACTTTTTATTCCTTCTCCCCCTCTTCTTAACCGCACAGGTAACCACCATCCCGGCGGTAGTTACGGAAACCGGAGAAGTTGAAATCATATTCAATGCAGCCGAAGGCAACCAGGGCCTGAAAGGGTATACCGGCGAAGTCTATGCCCATACGGGTGTGATCACCGACAAAAGTACAGGTGGAGACGACTGGAAATATGTACCGGAGTGGGGAGATAATAATGTTAAATATAAAATGTCCTCACAGGGCAATGAACTCTGGAAACTAGTTATTACTCCTGACATCCGTACTTACTATGGTGTACCGGACGGAGAAGAAATTATCAAACTGGCATTCGTATTCCGCAGCGGAGACACAAGTAAAGAAGGAAAAGGTGTTGGAAACACCGATATTTTTGTCACACTGGGAGAAGAAGAATTTATTCCTACTCCCCCTATATCTAAATCGCTTCCGTCCGGAGTAAAAGATGGTATTAATTATATTAACGATAATACCGTTACATTAGTAATATACGCCCCTGGCAAATCGCATGTCCACCTGTTGGGAGATTTCAATAACTGGACAAAAAGTAACGACTGGCAACTTTATAAAGATGGCAACTACTGGTGGTATACAGTTGAAAATATAGAGAAAGGGAAAGAGTATGGTTTTCAATATCTCATTGACAATAGCCTCAAAACAGGTGATGCATACGCAGAAAAAGTATTGGACCCGTTAGATTCCCAGATCTCCTCCTCCGTATATCCCAATCTTAAATCTTACCCGGTACAAACAGAAGGAATTGTCGCCATTTTCCAAACCGGTAAAACCAGCTACAACTGGGAAATTAAGAATTTCCAACGCCCTGCAGTAGAAGAACTGGTTATTTACGAACTATTGGTAAGAGATTTTACGGAAGAAGGAACCATCAAAGCGGCTATGGACAAACTGGATTACCTGAAAGAACTGGGAGTAAATGCAATAGAACTGATGCCTATACAGGAGTTTGATGGCAATGACAGCTGGGGATATAACCCCTCTTTCTTCTTTGCACCCGACAAAGCCTATGGCACAACTGAGGATTATAAAAAATTCATTGACGAAGCCCACAAACGGGGAATGGCCGTTATCCTGGATGTTGTATTCAACCATGCAACCGACAAACATCCCTTTGCACGGTTATACTGGGATGGAACCAACAATCGTCCGGCAACCGATAATCCCTGGTTTAACCCAACAGCCCCTCATCCCTATAGTGTATTCAATGACTTTAACCACGAGTACGACGGTACCCGTACCTACTTCAAAGAGGTAATAGCCCATTGGCTTATCGAATTTAACCTGGATGGATACTGTTTCGACCTAACCAAAAGATTTACTCAAAAACAATCCACCGAAGCAACTGCATCTAATTATGATGCAAGCCGTATTACCATTTTAAAAGATTATCATGCTGCAGTGCAAGATGCACGGCCTGGTGCCTATACCATCCTTGAACACTTCTGTGAAAATAAAGAAGAAAAAGAACTGGCCGAGGCAGGTATGTACTTATGGAATAATATGAATTATGCCTATTGCCAAAGCATTATGGGATATGCTTCCGGCAGTGACTTTTCCGGAGGGTATGCAGGCAACCGCGGATGGGAAATGAACAACCTGATCACTTACCAGGAAAGCCACGACGAAGAACGTACTATATTTAAGGCCGGAGAATGGGGAACAGATGGTATCAAAGGGAATTTAAATGTACAATTACAACGGGCAGCCATGAATGCAGCCTTCCTTTTCTGTACGCCCGGTCCTAAAATGATCTGGCAATTCGGAGAACTTGGTTACGATATTTCAATAGATTATAACGACCGTACCGGAAGAAAACCTGTAAAATGGGATTACCTGGATGTAACGGCACGTGCTTCTTTACTGGAAAGTTATATTAAATTAAATGATTATCCGCATAATGTCCGTTGATTTATTGAACATCATATGAATG
>JAJPZJ010000134.1 GCA_021204405.1 Tannerellaceae bacterium
TCTGTGACTGGTGAAGGATAAAAAACAAAAAAATTACTATGAGGGGAATAATTCACAATACACCATATACCCTACTTGAAGAATATATTATCAACTATATCTAAATATTTTTCCCGGTTGTAGCCCTGGTATACCCTGGGTACCGGAGAGTGGTATATTGGAGCATCATAGATGTAGTATAATGAAAAAATAACTGCTTTACCTTCTGTTCTGATAATAATTTCCAAGGGTAATCATATACTTATCACTAACGGGATATCTCCCAACCTCCCTTCCAATAAATCCACTTAATATATTAAAACAAATCCCATTTCCTGAACAAATTTATCAAAACTCTTTTATCTTTGTTAGGACAATAAGAAAGTTAGTTGATATTAAAAACGATTAGTATGAAACCTGGCACGCATGCTCCTTACGCCAGCGGCGATATGGAAATGAGCTGCCGGGTTTCATACCCACCTTTTAAATTCTTTTATCGTATGAAAGTAAGTCGCTTATTAACCGTTTTTCTTGCCTGTATAAGTATGGTAAGTGTAGCTCAACATTCAGATGTTTTTATCTATCAGATAGGTGATAGAAAAGTAACCCTCCTGTCGGAGAATCAGGGGGAAGGAAATCCGGGAATCCTGATAGGGGCTACTCCCGAAATGCTCCGTGAATATACGCAGGACGGAAAATTCCCGAATGCCGTAAATGCCTTCCTGGTACAGGGAGATGGAAAAAATATCCTGATTGATACCGGTTTCGGACGTAAGTTGTTTGATAACCTGGTTGCCAGTGGGGTTACTCCCGAACAGGTGGATGTGATCCTGATCACCCATATGCATGGCGACCATATTGGTGGACTTATGAAAGAGGGTGAAGTGGCTTTTCCCAATGCAACCCTCTATCTGCCGGAACCCGAACATGCTTATTGGACGGATGAGGCGGTGATGAATGCTTTTCCTGAAGATCGCCGTGGCTCTTTCCAACAGGCACAGGCGGTTGCGCGGGCGTACGACGACCGGTTGAAACTTTTTGCGCCGCAGGAGATCGGGGCAGAGTCGCCGGAAATTTTACCGGGTATTGTGGGAATTGCTGCTTACGGACATACGCCGGGTCATTCGATGTTTTTGCTGACTTCCGGTACGGAAAAGCTGCTCATATGGGGCGACCTTACCCATGCCATGGCTATCCAGATGCCTTATCCGCAGGTAGCTGTCACCTATGATGTCGATCCGGATACGGCAGTGGAAACAAGGGAAGCCGTTTTAAAATATGTATCGGCTGAGGCTATACCGGTGGCAGGTATGCATGTGGCTTATCCCGGGATCGGCCGTGTGGTAACCGGTACGGGAGCAGCCCGCTACCAGTTTATTCCGGAGAATTGATTGGCAACTATTCCGGTTGCTCCATATCGTCGTAATCGTATAAATTATTCAGGTCCAGGGAGAGCATATCATATTCTGTTTTCCAGGTATCCAGTACGTCCTGGGGCGTATCGGCAGGTGCATTGTCGATACGTTCGCGGGCGATTGCTACAGCCCTTTCCAATGCTTCACGTTTGCTCATAATCTTGTTTTTTATTTTTATCTCTAAACAGCTGGCCCGCCAAGAAGGTTGGCAGCTATCCTCTTTTTATGGAAGAGATATGGATCGTTTATAAAACATTTATGGCCTGTTTTACTGTTGTATAGGTATCTTAAATAAAAAGAGATCGATATGAAAACAAAAAGTTCAACTAAACAAACAACATCAGGTAAACAAACAGGGTCTGAAAAAAAGACCACATCTGCCCGGCAGGAACGTTCTTCCAGGTCGGCCACATCTGCCAGCCAGGGAGCCGGAAAAATTCAGATAAACTATCTACGGATGAGCGTAAACAATTGCGTTCGTCAGACTTTGGTATCCCTGAAAAAAGGGAATATCCCATGCCGGATGCAGCGCATGTGCATGCAGCCGAAGCTTATTTCAGGCATGCTTCTTCCGACGACAAACCGTTGTTGGCTCACCGCATCCTGATGAAAGCAAAAAAATATGGTGTGGAAATAGAGAGCGATAAGATCAAAGACTGGGCGAAAAAATATAAAGCCTGAAAGTATACTTTTCAACATGGAGACACAGAGACACGGAGTTTTTAATTATTTGAAAATAAATCCTCTGTGTCTTCGTGCTTCTGTGTTCCTATTTCTTTTTTTCTTTAGTTCGGATAACTAAGTGTTACCTTTACCGGATAATGGTCGGAAGGGATGCGTACCGAATAAGGGCCTGCTTCTTGACCTACGCTTGGTTCCCAGTACATATCAGTCAGGATTCTGTAGCGTTCGACCCGGAAGGTGGGGCTGACAAAAATGTGGTCGATCCGGCTGTCATCTTTCCGGTTGGGTTCGAAATTGTTGAAGGTGCCGTTTACGGCATATCTTACGGCATATCTTACGGCAGTGGTTTCGTAGCTGTCCACCAGGGTACCGGAGTTGGCAAATACCAGGTAGCTTTCGCTGGTTTGGTCGACGTTGAAATCGCCGGTCAGGATGACCGGTGCCTCTCCGCACATCTCTTCTATTTTACGTAATACCAGTAAGGCACTCTGGCGGCGTGCTTCCACACCGATATGATCCATATGTAGGTTGAAGAACCAGAGGGTAAGGCCTGTCTTTTTCACTTCAAATTCAGCCCAGGTACAGATACGGGGTAATACGGCATCCCATCCTTTATTGGGATAAGCTGTCTGTTCCGACAACCAGAAATGGCCCGAGCGTAGGAGCGTGACTTTATCTTTCCGGTAAAAGACCGGGGCATATTCGCCCTCTGTTTTCCTGTCGTCGCGGCCTACCCCTGTATAATCGTATGCCGGAAGCTGGGCAAGCAGGTCATTCAGTTGCGGGCGGAGTACCTCCTGTGCGCCCAGGATATCAAAATCGTTGAAGTTTATAAGTTGTGAGATAATCGGCAAACGTTGTTCCCAACCGTTTCCGGCAGCTACATCATCGGGATTGATATACCGGATGTTATAAGAGCCGATAGTTAATTGCTGGCCGGTAAGTTTTGTCACACAAACCAGGACTATGGTTAAAAGGAGGACTGTTTTTTCATGAACTGTCAATTTAAGCGTTTTATATGTTGCAAATGCATAGTTTCCGGGGATACCATAAAATAAACAGGCTATTTTTATTACTGTCTTCAGCAACATCCCTGCCTTCCTTCCTGTTTTTATAAGTAAAACAACCGGTACATTATGAAAGCATCCCCTAAGTTATTAAACTATTTCCTGTATTTTTCATTGGTAGCCATTGGTATTGTGGTCGGTATTGCTATTCATCATTATTACTCTTTGCCCTTGTCGGAAGAGATCAATATTATCGATCTTGCCACCCTGGTAGCCACTGTCTTCCTGGCGGTTTATATCCCGGAGGTACTCGACCGGCACTCGCAGATCATGAAAGATAAAAAAGACCTGATAGAAAACCGGATCGTGGAATTGCAGGCACTTTACCGGAATGTAAATCTCCTTATCCAGGGTGAAGAGCCTATCAAAGCCAGGGATTTGCTGGTGGTACAGAATACCCTCGACGTAACCCGCAATAAGTGGAAAACGATTGTTACCCTGCTTACCTATTCGAATATGCATGCCTCTTTTACCCGTGAGATCGGGCATATCGAACAACTGGCGGAAGAGCACCGCCGTTTGTTATTAGTGGACCAGGTAAATCCGTCTGATTTTGTATATCCGGATGATATCCAGCAACAGGAAGAGGCTTTGTACAATCAGATAGATGAAGCCACCAAGCCTGCTTGTCTTTAAGATCAGCGAGGCGTAAAGGATTCCTTTTCCTGCTATCTGCTGTGGAACCTCTTGTGGCTTATGAAAAAAGTAATACATTTGTAGTTGTAATAAACTAACTAAGTATGAAAACGATCCGATTAATTTTATTTGTATGCTGCCTGGGGCTTATAGGCACATGGACAGCGCTGGCACAGGAAGCCGATACTACTAAACCTGTAATCGACCTCTCTTATCCCCAGGAGGGTGAAGTAGCTAAAATTGGAGATGGTGCCGGGGTTCATTTCGTAGTAGATCTGGAAGATGATGTGATGCTGGGTTCCTATAAGGTTGAAATCTATGGTAATACGGCTGCCACACAAATGGGTGGACTTATCTTTGATCAAACCTGGGATATTTCCGATAAACAGAAAGCAAAAATCCACCACCATCATATAGTCATTCCTAAAGATGCAGTTCCCGGATCTTATTCGTTTACCCTGATCTGTAAAGATGCAGCCGGTAATGAGGCGGAGGTAACCCGCAATATTATCCTCCGTTAATGGGTGAACCTGGGTTGTCCCGATCTTGTTGTTAGGTATAAATGGAAAAAAGAATGATGATCAGGAAGATTGCTTTTACCGCTTTTTCTTTTTTATTTATACTACAGGGGATTTTAGCCGATACGATTCCTGCCGGTCTGTTAAAGCAGACTTACGAGTTTGCCCGGAAAGATACTTCCCGCTTATTAATGGATGTATACCGGAAGAAGGGTTCGGAAAAGGAATCGCAGCCGGTTATGTTATTTGTTTTTGGCGGGGCCTTTAAAACCGGGACACGGGATGCAGCTTATTACCTGCCTTATTTTACAGCCTTATCCGAACAGGGTATTACTGTCGCTTCGATCGATTACCGGCTGGGACTGGTAGATAAGAAGGTTACCCTATTCAATACGACAGCGGCCGACGATGCGATCAATATGGCGGTAGAAGATCTCTTTTCAGCTACCCGCTACCTGATCGACCATGCGGCGGAACTGGCTATCGATACAGCGTGTATTATGATGAGTGGTTCAAGTGCAGGTGCTATTACGGTCTTGCAGGCCGATTATTACCTGAGTAACCGGATGCCCCGTTCGGAGATGTTACCTGCCGGATTCCGGTATAAAGGAGTCCTTTCGTTTGCCGGTGGCATATTCAGCCATAAAGGAACGCCCGATTATCAAACCATGCCGGCTCCCACCTTCTTTTTTTCATGGAAGCAACGATAAAGTGGTAAGTTATAATAAACTCCGCCTGTTCAGGCGGGGAATGTTCGGTTCCAAATCGCTGGCAGCCCGTTTTAAGAAAAGAGGATTTAACTACATTTTCCTGACTATGGCCGATAAAGGCCACAGTGTTACCGGCAGCCCCATGCATGATAACCTGGATATGATCCTATGGTTTATCGACCGGTATGTATACCAGGGTAAACATTGGCAACTGGATGCCACCCTTAAAGACCAGAATGCCCCGGTGGAGAAGGGTGGCTCGGTGTGGGGAGTGGTTGAGTGAAATTATATAACCTTATAATTTAATTTCTTCATAATATTTATCATAAAGTTGTTTTAATAATATAGTATCCAATCCTTGTTTTAGACTACACTCGAAAGATAAACCGGAATAGATATAACGAAATCTCATTGCTACCTCCTCTATATTCAGTTGCTGTTGTATCTCTTTATTATCAGAGGCATTTTTAACGATTTGTCTCCAAAGTGATAATTCATTCTCAAAAATCCTACTAATAAGGTTGTCGAACCCAGGATAATATCTGGTGGCCTGGTAAATTATATTAAAATAATTTCGATGTAAATTAGTAATACCAATAGACTCAATTCTTTGCATAGTTCTATTGATATTATTTATATAGTAGTCAATAAAATTACGTAAGGATGAATCCGGAGGAATGGGGAACTTTTCTTTAACTTCATGAGTATGTAAAATATATTTATCAACAACAGCTCTGAATAGTGATGCTTTATCACGGAAATAATAATATATTCCTCCTACGGATAATCCATATTCTTCATTTAATTTCTAAAGGTTACTTGTTCATAATTGTGGGTAAGAATAATTTAAACGCACAATCTAAATAAATTCCTGATAATTAATTGTACCTTGTTGGTTAGTCATTTATTTACTATTTTAATATTATATTCTATTTATTATTTCATTAACATATATGTGACCCTCTTTTCTATAGATAGATCATTCTATTCTCTATTGGATCTATATTTAACGGTTTATTGAAGTTATTCATTAGTTATTTTAATGAATAACTTCAATTTCTTGCTGGAATATTATGATATACTGTGTGGGTTTAAGGTGATACATTTTTCTATTTCATTACATAAAATACTAACAGAATTAGATATAATAAATAGTTTTGTTTTAATGTTTAATCTCTTTTTATAATACTTATGGTTATTCTCAAAGAAAATAAATGTTATTAAGTTCATGATGATAAATTTATTGTATTAAATAATAGAACGGGTTATTCCTATTATTTAATATCATTCGTTTCAAAGGCGACTAATTTATTTATTTTCTTATAAGAGAGATATAGAGAATATCTATTCTTTTAATTCTTTATCTAAAAAATTAGTGATTAACTTTTTTAGACTAATATTTTAACATTAATTTATATCCTTATTTAGTTAAGGAATTTATTATAAAGTATTTTGAATGAGTAATTATAAGGAAAGCTAAGAATTCCCTTTTCTTTTACAAGAACTTAAAGATAATAAAAAGGTAGGACTTCGAACTATACCTGATGGAAGGCGCTTGCAGGTACACCCATTACAATATAGACAAAGTCCTCACCTTTTACTGTATAATTCAATACTCACAGTAACGGCGCAAATAGACTTGTCATGTTGTAATTTGTATTCAGAAATATAAATCCTGCAAGATTTTCTATCTGGGCATAACTATGGATAGTTATAAAAATTATCCGTAAACATAAAGATACATATAAAGCAATGGTATACAATTCTCTGTGAAATAATTAACGTTAATTATGGATATTAGGAAGTGTTTATTTAACTTTCAATTATAGATATGGCCTTAGGACTGGAATTTAGTAATAAATGGAGCGTTTAAAATGTAAGGTCTGCAAGGATTATTTGTAACTCTGGGTGATGTGCAGATAAATAGTATCTTATATTTAAAAAAAAACAAGTTTAATTAAGAAGACGCTCGAAAGGTAAAGATAATGTTAAAACCATGTTATAAATCCTCGCAGGTAATTAAAAGATTAATATAAATGGTTATTTAAGGTAATAGAACCACTGTAACAGGGTTCGATAAAGTATAATCAATAAAAAGCACCTAAAAATATTACTTTTTAAGTGCTTTCGCTCTTCCTCTTGGACTTGAACCAAGGACCCTCTGATTAACAGTCAGATGCTCTA
>JAJPZJ010000167.1 GCA_021204405.1 Tannerellaceae bacterium
AACATTCATATGATGTTCAATAAATCAACGGACATTATGCGGATAATCATTTAAATAATATCCACACCCGGCATAGGTTATTTCAGTATATTTTATTGAATCAGGTTATGGCTTCTGAATATGTCGCCAATAGCTTCCAGCGCTATATCCAGTTGTTCTTTGGTATGGGTAGCCATTAATGAGAAGCGGATCAGTGTATCCTGGGAAGCAACAGCCGGCGAAACAACCGGATTTACAAAGATTCCTCTTTCAAACAGCTCTTTTACGATCAGGAAAGTCAGGTCATTATCCCGTATGAATAATGGAATGATAGGGGTAGAAGTATGTCCTATCTCACAACCCAGGTTACGGAAACCTTCCAGTGCATAATTGGTCAGGTTCCACAGATTGTCAATCCTTTCCGGCTCACTAAGCATAATATCCAGGGCTGCATTGGCTGCTGCTGTAGCCGACGGTGTGTTACTTGCACTGAAAATGTATGAACGGGAATTATGACGCAGATAATTAATTACCTCCTTATCAGCAGCAATAAATCCACCGATAGAGGCGAATGACTTGCTAAATGTACCCATAATCAGGTCTACATCATCGGTTACACCAAAATGATTACAGGTTCCACGTCCCTGTTTTCCCAATACGCCGATACCGTGTGCTTCGTCTACCATTACACTGGCATTATATTTTTTTGCTAATGCTACGATCTCCGGTAGTTTGGCTACATCACCTTCCATACTAAATACACCGTCAACAACGATTAGTTTTACCTTGTTGGGTTCACATTTCTGGAGTTGTTTTTCCAACGAATCCATATCGTTGTGTTTGTATTTCAATTTAGTAGAGAAGGAAAGGCGGTGTCCTTCAATAATGGATGCATGGTCGAGTTCATCCCATATAATATAATCTTTGCGGCCGGTGATACAGGATACTACCCCCAAGTTCACCTGGAAGCCGGTTGAATAAATAATTGCATCTTCTTTTCCTACAAATTCAGCCAGGCGTTTTTCCAGTTCAATGTGCAGGTCGAGTGTACCGTTTAAAAAACGTGAACCGGCACAGCCTGTACCATATTTGTTAATTGCGTCAATAGCAGCTTCTTTAACTTTTGGATGGTTGGTTAAACCCAGGTAAGCATTTGAGCCAAACATCAGGACTTTTTTGCCATCTGTAACAACTTCTGTATCCTGATCGCTTTCGATTTTGCGGAAATAGGGATAGATTCCTGCAGCCATAGCCTTCTGTGGGAGATCATATTTAGCTAGTTTCTCTTGTAAAAGTTTCATATAATATAAAGAGAATGAATTTTATCGCTTTTAATTGTCTCATTGAGTTCAGGATTTGTTTTGTTATCATACGACTCCATATTCCGGCAAATCCAGCTGCAAAAGTAGTAAAAAAAACAGATAGTCGGGTAAATGCTTTAAAAGTTTTACAAAAGCATTACATTTGTCGTTTAAAATAAGAACGTGTTGATATGGACGATCGCAGGATCAGTGTATGGGCAATTATTAATCCTATCTCAGGAGTAGGATCTAAACGGAAGATCCCGAAGATGATCGAGGAGGTATGTGAAAAGGGAGATTGTAGGTTAGAAATAAGGTTTACCGAGTATGCCGGCCATGCCGGTGAGCTTACTAAAGAAGCTCTTGCCAGTGGCGCCAATTGTATCATTGCAGTAGGAGGGGATGGCACGGTAAACGAGATCGCACGTGCAATGACCTATTCGGATGCCGTGTTGGGTATTATCCCCAAAGGTTCAGGAAATGGCCTGGCGCGTGAGTTGCATATACCGATGGATGCCAGACGGGCACTGGAGTTGATCGTGAATGGGCATGTTACTACAATCGATGGCTGTAAAGCCAATGATCGTATCTTTTTCTGCACTTGTAGCGTAGGTTTTGATGCCGCAGTAAGCCAAAAGTTTGCCAATGCGAAGCACCGGGGCTCCCTTACTTACCTCAAAAGTACGATCGAGGAATACCTGAGTTATGAGCCGGAGCCTTATGAATTGTTGGTAGATAACCAGACTATTAAGGAGAAAGCTTTCCTGGTAGCCTGTGCAAATGCTTCCCAGTATGGCAATAATGCTTTTATAGCTCCGCAGGCGGATGTGCATGACGGGCAGTTGGATGTAACTATATTATCTCCGTTTACACCATTGGATATTGCTCCGCTGGCTATCCAATTGTTTACCCGCCAGATCGATCGCAATAGTAAGATCAAAACCATGAAGGGCCGCCAGATAACGATTATCCAGCAGGAGCCTGGGATTATGCACCTAGACGGTGAACCGGTTATGGCAGATAGCCGTATCGATATTTCTATTCTACCACGTGCTTTGAATGTGCTAACACCGGAAACATTCTCTTTTACACAGGAGGTACAACATCTGTTTAGTGCAGTTACCCGTTTTTTCGATAAAAGACTTCCTTACATTTTCAAATAAAACTCACGGGTAAGTTCGGTATATTCCGGAGAATACATGTGGCGCCCCAGTTCAATAACCAGTTCGTTTCTTTCCTGGTTACTAACCCTGCCGTTCTTTAGTTCAACCAATATTCGTTTAGGAGCGGCATTCGGTATAGGTTTTACCAAAGTCAGGCGGCTTATGGTCAGTCTGGTTCCGGCAATTATCCTTTCTATTTCCGGCAGGCTTTCGTAAGGAAGCACCAGCGATATGTATCCGTTATCAACCAATATTTGCAGACCCTTTATTAGTAAATCAGACAAAGGGAGAGTATCTGCATACCTGGCTGTTGAGCGTTGCTGATCCGGACATTTAAGGGAAGCCGCGAAAAAGGTGGATTGGATATAATATGATCATATTCCTTTGAAGCTACAACTGCAAAATCTGCCAGGGAGAGGGGATGCACGGAAATGCGTCCTTTAAATGGAGATGCTTGTGCATTTTCGGCTGCCTGTTCACTGGCTACCGGATCTATATCAATCGCATCAATTATGGCTGCCTGATTTCTTTGTGCTACCATTAAAGCGATCAGGCCGCTACCTGTTCCGACATCGAGTATATGGTTGCAGGTTTCCACCCTGCTCCAGGCACCCAATAATACTCCATCCGTACCTACCTTCATCGCACATTTTTCATGGCTTACAGTAAATTTTTTGAATTGAAAATAACTATTTCTCATCGAAAGTATAGATTGTATGCGCAAAAGTAGGCACAATTGAGTGAAAATCTCTAACTTTGGCACGCTTATTGCATCTTTAAAGAGCAATAGTTTACTTATATGAAAAAATTAAGGATGAAAATACTTTCAGAAAAGTCGTATGACGATTTAGAGGATAATTTGGGGATCGTGATGCCAATTCTAACCGATTGCGATGTTGACGAGGATTTCAGAGAAGGAATTAAAAAGATGGGAGACACACTTCCTATTTTACCTCTTCGTAATATGGTTCTTTTTCCGGGTATTGCTATGCCTGTAATTATTGGCCGTACTAAATCTATGCGTCTTATAAAAGAGGCGGTAAGTAATAAGCGCCTGATCGGGGTAGTTTGCCAGCGGGAGATGAATGTGGAAGAGCCCGGACTGGAGGATCTTTATAACGTAGGGGTAGTTGCCGATGTGGTACGTGTTCTGGAAATGCCGGATGGTATTACTACGGTGATCCTACAGGGTAAGGCACGTTTCGAACTGGATAGTTTAGTAGAGACGGAACCTTATCTTAGGGGGAATGTAACCTTACTTGAAGATAGCCTGCCTGACCGGAAAGACCGTGAGTTTGAAGCGCTGACCTCTACTATACGTGACCTGACGATCAAGATGCTCAATGCGGTGTCTGAGCCTCCGCGCGACCTGATCTTCTCCATCAAGAATAATAAGAATATATTATACCTGATTAACTTCTCCTGTAGCAATATCCCAAGTGGTGCAGCCGAGAAACAGGAACTTTTATTGATCGGCGATTTGAAAGAGCGGGCCTACCGGTTACTTTTTATATTAAACCGCGAGTACCAGTTGATAGAACTGAAAGCTTCTATCCAGATGAAAACGCACGAAGATATCAACCAGCAGCAAAAAGAATATTTCCTGCAACAGCAGATCAAAGCAATTCAGGAAGAGTTGGGTGGGAATATCAATGAGCTGGAGATTAAAGAACTTCGTGAAAAGGCTGCCAAAAAGAAGTGGCCGAAGGTAGTTGCCGAGATATTTGAAAAAGAGATTCGTAAGCTGGAACGTTTGCACCAGCAGTCGCCGGACTTTTCGATCCAGATCCAATATGTACAGACTATCGTGGGGTTGCCCTGGAATGAGTATAGTAAAGATAATTTCAACCTGAACCATGCACAGAAAGTACTTGACCGTGACCATTATGGGCTCGAAAAAGTAAAAGAGCGTATCATCGAGCATCTGGCGGTATTAAAGCTGAAAGGGGATATGAAATCGCCTATTATCTGTTTATATGGCCCTCCGGGAGTGGGTAAAACCTCTTTGGGGCGTTCTATTGCAGAAGCTTTGAACCGGAAGTATGTAAGGGTTTCGCTGGGCGGACTTCATGATGAAGCTGAAATTCGCGGGCATCGCCGTACCTATATCGGTGCAATGACCGGACGTATTATCCAGAACCTCCAGAAAGCAGGAACTTCCAATCCTGTATTTGTACTGGATGAAATCGATAAAATCACCAGCGATTTTAAAGGCGATCCGGCATCAGCCCTTTTAGAGGTACTGGATCCTGAGCAGAATAATACTTTCCACGATAACTACCTGGATATTGATTATGATTTGAGTAAGGTCATGTTTGTGGCAACCGCCAATAACCTGAATACGATCTCACAACCGTTGTTAGACCGTATGGAGCTGATTGATGTAAGTGGATATATTCTGGAAGAAAAGGTGGAGATTGCTGCACGCCATCTTGTTCCAAAACAATTGGAGGCACATGGCATACCCAAAGGAAAGGTTAAATTCCCTAAGAAAACTTTACAATGTATTGTGGAATGCTACACACGGGAGAGCGGTGTACGTGAACTGGATAAGAAAATCGCTAAGGTTATGCGTAAGCTGGCACGAAAAATCGCTTCCGAACAGGAAGTCCCTGCACAGATCAAACCGGACAATGTAGAAGAATATCTGGGAGCTGTTGAATATACCCGTGATAAATATCAGGGCAATGAGTATGCAGGTGTTGCTACCGGACTGGCATGGACGGCGGTAGGAGGAGAGATCTTGTTTGTAGAGGCCAGCCTGAGTAAAGGAAAGGGTTCCAAACTTACACTGACAGGAAACCTGGGAGATGTAATGAAAGAATCTGCCATGTTGGCACTTCAGTATATTCATTCACATGCGGCACTTTTCAATATTGATGAAGAAATGTTTGAGAATTGGAATGTGCATATACACGTACCCGAAGGAGCTATTCCTAAGGATGGTCCAAGTGCAGGTATTACTATGGTTACTTCACTCATTTCGGCTTTTACTCAACGTAAAGTAAAAAGCAACCTGGCTATGACCGGAGAGATCACGTTGCGTGGTAAAGTATTGCCGGTAGGAGGAATCAAAGAAAAAATACTGGCTGCCAAACGTGCCGGTATTACAAAAGTGATCCTTTGTAAGGAAAACAAGAAAGATATTAATGAGATCAAAGAGGAGTATCTGAAGGGGCTAACCTTCCACTATGTGGATGATATCCGCCAGGTACTGGATATTGCTTTGTTAGATGAAAAGGTGAAGGAGCCCTTGTTTAGCTAAGATAATATATCAAATAAATTTCCGGGGATAAAAGGTCTGCAAAAACCTTTTATCCCTTTTTTATTAGGCCTAAGTCTAAACCAGACAAATTTACTTTCCTGTTCCCCGCGCAGGCGGGGATCGCATTAGAGCAGACAGTATTTGTCTGTTTTTAATACTAAAACCGACCTCTCTAGTGCGATTCCCGCCTTCGCGGGGAACTAAGGCCTTTTATTTTTATTGTTTATCATTTGGACAATCCTTAAATTAACTACCCTCCAACTCTTCTGAAACCACTGGATATCGCCTTTGGCTCCCCTACTGGGTTTTTATTTAAATCCCTTTCTGGGATAAGTCTTTTTTCTCCGGACTACCTTAACAATTAATTTAACTTATTCCAACGGTTTGGTTCACCATACTAACTGCTTAAAACGTTATATTTGTATATCCATTATCACTAAAAAACATGAACGAAGCAACTATCGAAAAGCTGAAAATACTGGCCGAATCGGCTAAGTATGATGTATCCTGTACCTCTAGTGGTTCCAGTTGTGCCGGAAAGAAAGGTTTGGTCGGGAGTGCTTCGGGTTGGGGTATCTGCCACAGCTTTTCGGAAGATGGGCGCTGCATTGCGTTGTTGAAGATTATGCTTACTAATTACTGCATATACGATTGTGCGTACTGTATCAACCGACGCAGTAATGATATACCGCGGGCAACACTTACTGTATCTGAACTGGTAAGCCTAACTATCGAGTTTTATAAACGTAATTACATAGAGGAGCTTTTTGTAAGTTCCGGTGTGGTACGTAGTGCGGATTATACCATGGAGCGGTTGGTCCGGATTGTAAAAGATCTTCGTCTGGTACACCGGTATAACGGATACATTCATATGAAAAGTATTCCGGGTGCCAGTCCTGAACTGATTCACGAAGCCGGGTTATATGTAGATAGGTTAAGTGTAAATATTGAGACACCCAATGAGCCAAGCTTACAAATGCTGGCTCCTGAGAAAGATTTCCAAAGTATATTTACGCCTATGCGCCATATTCAGCAGGGGATCTTACAGAGTATTGAAGAGCGGAAAAAGTTCCGTACTGCTCCCCGTTTTGCCCCGACTGGCCAAAGCACACAGATGATTGTCGGAGCTACTGCCGATACGGATAAAGATATTCTTTCACTTTCGTCGGCCCTTTATCGCCGGCCAACGATGCGTCGTGTGTATTATTCAGGCTTTATTCCGGTTAATGGGTATGATAACAGGCTTCCGGCTTTGAAGCAACCGCCGCTTGTTCGTGAAAACAGGTTGTATCAGGCTGATTGGCTAATGCGTTTTTACCAGTTCCGGGTAGACGAGATCGTGAATGATGCTTTTCCGGACCTGGATCTGGAGGTCGATCCTAAACTAGCGTGGGCTTTGCGTAACCCCCAGGCTTTTCCGGTTGATATAAACCGGGCTGATTATGAATATTATTACGGGTGCCGGGAATAGGAGTGAAGTCGGCCAAACTGATTGTTGCTTCCAGGCGACATGGAAAACTAGGATCGTATCAACTTAAAAAAATCGGAGTGGTAATGAAAAAGGCACAATATTTTATTACCTGCCATGAATTGGCTACCCATACTATTCACGAGATGACACCGGAAGGTGTACGTAAAATCCTTACCCATAAAGGAAAGAAACAACCGGACGACCGGCAACTTATTTTACAGTTTCACGACGAATGAAATGAATATCTATATCTACGATAAAACTTTTGAAGGCCTACTAACAGTTGTTTTTGATGCTTATTTCTGCCGGGTCTTTCCGGATGTATTGTGTAGTGAGGCAGAGATATTGCCCTTGTTTTATAATGAAGTGGTGCATAGTTATACTGATACGGAGAAGTCGGAAAGGGTGTGGAACGGATTGCAAAAGAAGCTATCCAAACTAGCTTTATCTACTTTAACAATGGCCTGGTTGTCTGAACTGCCGCAGGTGGATATGTTGTTATTCCGTTATATCCGTAAAGCAATAGATAGTCCCCAGTCCATAGAGACAAATTTTGGCGATCCGGATGTCTTAGAGGTTACAAAGACCTGGAAGAAGGTATCGGGCGAGCGGCATAAGGTGATGCAATTCCTTCGTTTCCAGAAGACCGTTGACGATATTTATTTTGCGGCTATGGAACCGATATACAATGTGCTTCCTCTTGTACTGGATCATCTGAAAGATCGTTTTGGCGGACAAAAGTGGTTATTATATGACCTGAAGCGGCAGTATGGTTATTATTATGATCTATCCGCTATAGAGAAAGTTCACTTTAACAACAAAGAAGAACATTTTATTTCGGGTTTCCTGAGTGGAGAACTGATGGAAGAGGATGAGGAATTATTCCAGCGGATGTGGAAACAATATTTTAAATCAATCGCCATCAAAGAACGTATCAATTCCAAATTGCACAGACAACATATGCCGGTACGCTTCTGGAAGTACTTAACAGAAAAACAATAGCAAAATATTTTCCAGGTTAGTTTGTTGTGAAGTGAAATATATGTATTCTTCTGCATCTTGTAAAGTGTAAGGAAAAGGAAAATAATCCCGCACATTATTCTATAGCTGAATATTATCTGTATGTTATTCTATAGCTGAATATTATCTGTATGTTCAGCCAGTAAAATAGCATCTTCCGGTTACCAGGTGCGAAGTGTAATTGTACCATCAGTGTAAGATTTGCATGGGGATGAGAGAAGGTTAGATCCTGTTGAGTACAAGTTCAATAAGTCCGGTTAACGAACCTTTATATTCGGTATTCATATGCTTATTTAGACGTCCGGCTATAATGCAACAAACAGTCATTGCTTTATGTCCCATAAGGGCAGCTAATCCGGCCAGTGAAGAGCTTTCCATTTCATAGTTGGTGATCTGCTGGTCTTTATACCGGAATGCTTCTATTTTCTGATTTAGTTGAGGATCGGTAAGAGGTAACCGTACCATACGTCCCTGTGGTCCATAAAAACCGTTAGCGGCGATAGTAACTCCCAGTATGATATCTTTCCGGCAAACCCGGTTAATAAGTTCTGCATCGGCTGTTACTACATAGGGTAATAATCTTTCTATTTTCCAATCCAGTTGGGAAACCAACTCTTTTTCCATTCCGGTATCCCGGATCGGTTCGGTATTGGCATAGAAATAGATAACTCCATCAAAGCCGATTGATTTATTGGCTGCCACATAAGTGCCGATAGGGGTAAAAGGCTGAAGACCCCCGGATGTTCCGATCCGTACCAGTGTGAGTTGCCGGAAAGTTTCTTTAATTGTTCGGGTTTTAAAATCAATGTTAGCCAGTGCATCCAGTTCTGTTAGTACAATATCAATATTGTCTGTACCTATACCGTGTGAAACCACAGTAAGCCGTTTCCCCTGATAGGAACCGGTTATGGTATGGAACTCACGACTGGTAATATCACACTCTATGAAGTCGAAATAGGAGGAAACAGTAGATACCCGCTCCGGATCACCAACCAGAATAATCTTATCTGCCAGTTGCTCAGGTTTGAGATGCAGATGGAATGCGCTTCCATCTGCATTTATAATTAATTCCGAATCGAGTATAACTCTCATTGGGCTATTAATCTTTACTAATAGGTTTTGAGCCTGCTCCGCTTGGCTTAGCGATTGCCTCACGCATAGAGGTGTCGGCTTCAATATTCTTCATTTTATAATAGTCCATAATACCCAGGTTGCCTGAACGAAATGCTTCGGCCATTGCTTTTGGTACTTCGGCTTCGGCTTCAATTACTTTGGCTCGTGCTTCCTGAGCTTTGGCTTTCATTTCCTGCTCGGAAGCTACAGCCATTGCGCGACGTTCCTCGGCTTTCGCCTGAGCAATATTTTTATCAGCTTGTGCTTGGTCCATCTGAAGTACGGCACCAATATTTTTACCAATGTCGATATCTGCGATGTCAATAGATAAGATTTCGAAAGCCGTACCGGCATCAAGTCCTTTACGAAGAACCAGCCTGGAGATGGAATCCGGATTTTCTAATACGGTTTTGTGGCTTTCGGATGATCCGATGGACGAAACAATCCCTTCACCCACACGGGCCAGAATAGTATCTTCACCGGCTCCTCCTACCAGTTGGCGGATGCTTGCCCGTACTGTTACACGTGCTTTGGCAATAAGCTGGATACCATCTTTTGCTACTGCAGCAACTGGAGGCGTATCAATCACTTTAGGATTTACCGACATCTGTACCGCCTGGAACACATCACGGCCCGCCAGATCAATAGCTGTTGCCATCTGAAAAGGTAAATCTATATTTGCTTTAGAGGCCGATACCAGTGCATGTACTACTCTTTCTACGTGTCCGCCGGCCAGATAATGTGCTTCCAGTTCATCACGGGTCAATGATTTAATGCCGGCTTTGTATGCTTCAATCATAGCGCGTGTAATTATGTAAGGAGGCACATTACGGATACGCATCAGAAATAATTGGATTAAGGAAATATGTACACCGGACACTTTGGCTGATATCCAAAGCAGGAAGGGCACATAATAGAAAAATACAATTAGTAGCAACACTGCTGCTCCTAAAAGAATTAGAGGAAAAAAGCTCATTTCCATACTTGATTTTATTTAGATTATAACTATTAAATTTCTTCTTTTTTCTCGGTTACTATTACATTATAGCCATCCACATGAACGACTACAAGGGGAACTTCTTCGTCGATAAACCCCTCTTCTGATTTAGCTTCTACCACAATACCGTTTATGGTTGCTTTCCCTATGGGTGCTAAACGTGATAAAGTAATTCCTTCGTCACCGGGATTGATTCCCAATTCACGGCTGGAAGTAAGTTTCGAATCTGCATTCGTATGAAGTGCAACCCTATTCAGTGATTTGGATTTGACCAACCAGATAAATGCGATTGTAAAAGTGCATATGAATAATAATAGAGTTATATTTCCCATGAAGCTACTTACTGAATAGGCATAAAATAATCCTCCTATAGCAAATATTCCACCTCCGATTCCTGCAAGCGTAATACCTGGTAACAGGAATATTTCTATTAAGACCAGTACAATAGCGACAAGCATTAAAAATATAATAAACACTAAATCCATAGGTAACCTTTTTATCTGTTTTTACGCAAATAGCTTATTTCTGCATTCCGGGCTTTTTTCTCTATCTCATCCGGCTGTACAAGTAATTGGTTTAATTTCTCTTCAGCCTGTAATATAGCAGGTTTTAATTGATCTTTCTGTGCCCGGTTGCCTTCAATATAAGAATGGCGTAGTTGTTCCAACTGTTCTTCTACCTCTTTGATCTGCCTATTCAGATCCACTACTTTTGAATAATGGTTATGTGCTTCGGGGCTCTGGATCTCGTCCATCTTATAGTAAACTACCTGGTTACTAATAACAAATTCAAAATCTTTATCAATCTGGAAATCTCCGTAAGGTATTTCCTGATAGGCCAGTTCAACCAAATCCTGATAGTCTGCTCCTGCACGCCAGGTAGAACTGATAGGAACCAGGGAAGCACGTTGCCGTTTCATCTCTATGTCATCCCCTTCCACCCGGATTGGAAAATCATTCGGGATAAAAAGATATAAACAAACTTTTCCTTCCGGCTGGAATCTGTCAGACGCGAACCATCCCAGGTTTTTTGCTTCATCAAATACGATCATATAATCGTTGAAAGGAGAGTTGAAAGGCATACCCAATTGTTCGGGAGCCAGGTAGGTGTCAGAGTTGGTATTGTAACGCGTTACAAACAGGTCGTAACCACCAATTGTACCATTCCCTTTGGAAGCATAATAAATTGTTACACCATCTGTCAGTACAAACGGGAAGTTATTATCCTCTTCTGTTGGGTTGATGTTAGCAGGAAGCTGGTTTTCATCTCCCCAATCTTCCAGTAATTTAGATTGGGTGAACAGGCTGTAACGGCCATTTTCAGCCAACTGTCCATAATATATTTTATCACCTTTCTGGTTTATATATACGGTAGAGGCAGTATTGCCTCCCAGGAAAAATTCATTGTAGGGTAAGATTGAGCCACTTTCTTCACTCAGAATATAAGCCGACAGGAAGTTGTCTTTATTTACAATTACACTGTCTATTACCTGTACTGCTTCTACCCGGTCGAGCATGCGCTGTGCAGTTTCTGCGGCTTGCATACGCTCTTCAAATACTTCCGTGTTTTCTTTCTTTTTGGCAAGAATATTAATATATTCTTCGTACAATTCGGCGGCTTCTTCAAACCTGTAACTCTGCATGTAGAGTTGAGCCAGGTATCTGAATGACTCCTGTACTTTTCGTTTTACCCCAACCTGCAAATGTTTGGCTGCAGTCTCCAGATCGCCTGTTTCATAACAACATACTCCGTACCAGTGGTTGTAGGAAGAATTAGAGGGAGCCTGTTTTACCAACCGTTCAAATACGGGTTTAGCTTCCTCATATTGTCCTTCACTGTATAACTTCTTAGCCTGGTCGAGAGTCTGCGCTTGTATACTAAAGCTGAGTAGTAATATGCCTATTGTAAAAAACAGTTTTT
The DNA here is from genome assembly GCA_021204405.1 of Tannerellaceae bacterium. GTDB lineage: Bacteria > Bacteroidota > Bacteroidia > Bacteroidales > Tannerellaceae > JAJPZJ01. Next base: position 12,230 of record JAJPZJ010000167.1, read on the forward strand.
TGCCAAGTGGGTTCATTACGCCTTAATCTATTAAAATTATACAAATTCAAAGATAATAATAATTTTACAGCTATAGGTGTTTCAAGCCATAAAAATAGTACTTTTGTGTTGCAATTTAAAATAGAGAGATGGCAAAACTGACAGAGGATGAATTGCTTTTCCGTAAAGTGGAAGAGAAGGTGAAACGTGCTATTTTTGAGTATGGGTTGATTGTGAATGGTGACAGGGTACTGATTGGATTATCCGGAGGGAAAGATTCTTTAGCTTTGCTTGAATTATTGGGTAGGCGCTCGCGTATTTTTAATCCTAAATTTGAGGTGATGGTTACGCATATTATCATGACTAATATTCCTTACCGTTCCGATCTGGAGTACCTGAAAGGGCTGGCCGGTCAGTATAATATTCCTTTTATAGTCTATGAAACAGCTTTTGATGCTTCGACAGATACACGTAAATCTCCCTGTTTCCTTTGTTCCTGGACACGCCGGAAAGCTTTGTTTGATATAGCTAAGAAATATAACTGTAATAAAATTGCTTTAGGGCATCATCAGGACGATATGATCGAAACTTTGTTAATGAATATGATCCATCAGGGAGCGATCGGTACTATGCCTCCTAAATTAAAGATGGACAAGTTTGAGATGGAGATTATCCGTCCGTTGTGTTTATTACAGGAAGCGGAACTGGTTAGAATCGCCACGTGGAGAGAATATAGTAAACAACTCAAAAACTGTCCCTATGAAAAAGGATCAAGCCGTTCGGATATTAAACGGATCGTAGGTGAATTGCAGAAGATCAATCCGGAAGCCCGGTATAGCCTTTGGAATAGTATGAGTAATATTCAGGAGGATTATCTGCCCCGGAAGGTAGATTTTTAGTGGAATATATTTAAACTCTTTCAAGACTTTGTGATAATTATTGATCTTATTTTATTCTGTTTTCCGCGAAGGCAGGGATCGCACCAGAACAGACAGGAATCAACTTTTTTATTTGAAAGGGTCACTTCTTTTGCGATCCCCGCTTTCTCGGGGAACAGGTGGTATTTTAATTTATAAATATTTTCCATTCGATCCAAGAAAGAACATCGAAGGTTATGATTTTTCTAATTGTTTGTGAATATAATCCAAAATATTTTTTTCTTCTTCCGGATGGAACCAACTAATCTCCTGGTCCCGTTTGAACCAGGTCATCTGTTTTCGTGCATACACACGGGAGTTTCGTTTGATTTTTTCAATGGCGAAATCAAGCTCCCATTCATTATCAAAATACTGGAATAGTTCTTTATAGCCGACTGTATTAAGTGAATTCAGCTGTCGGTAAGGGTATACTTGGCGGGCTTCTTCTATTAGTCCGTTGGCAATCATTTGGTCTACCCGCAGGTTTATCCGGTTATATAGCTCTTCCCGGTCGCGTGTAAGCCCTATCTTAATGATTTTAAAAGGGCGTTTTTTAGCTTTGTTTGTACGGAAAAAAGAGAAAGGTTTGCCTGTCTGTCGGCAGATCTCAACAGCATGAATCACCCGTTTATAATTTTTCCGGTCTACTTCTTTATAATGTTCCGGGTCAGCGATACGTAACTCTTCCAATATATTATCCAACCCTTCCTGCTCATATTGTTTATAAAGCGCATCCCGTATATCCTGCCGGATGGTAGGTATCTCATCTATCCCCTTGCATACGGCATCAATATACATCATCGAACCACCTGTCATCACTAGTGTGGGGTGGGAGGGAAAAAGCTGGCCAGCCAGTGTAAGTACTTCTTCTTCAAAATTACTAGCACTGTAATAGTCAGTAAGTTCCAGTGTACCTACCAGATAATGTTTTACTCGTGCTAACTGTTCGGAAGTAGGGGCGGCCGTACCAATTTTCAGGTCCTTATAAAGCTGCCGGGAGTCGGAAGAAATAATAGGCGAATGAAAATGCTCAGCAATCCGGAGGCTTAGTTCTGTTTTACCAACTCCGGTAGGGCCGAGCAGAACAATGAGGGTATTCATTTATTAAAAAACGTTCGTCGCCAAAAGGATCGTCGGCCGGTATATCACCCAGCCCTTCAAAACCTTCTTTATCCAGCTCTTCCAGGTCAAATTCGGAATCACCGTAGAAATCTTCACCTATTTCGTTTGTGATACCTTTTATATCTACGTCGTCAAACGATACAAATTGTTCGGGAGCCAGACCGATTGACCGGCTGCAAACAGCTTTATCCAGGTTTTGTCCGGGCACGATCTCACGCAGTTCCATAAAGAAAGCGCGTTTGGTCATATAATCAAAGACGAACATAAGTTTTTGCTGTTCATCTTCCAGTAACTCTTCCAGTTTAGTCTCGGCCATCACATAGTTATCCACTTCCGAAGTAGTATCCATTTCGATAAGGGTGATTTCCGTATTCTTACTCCAGTCGTCATCACAGATAAAGAAGGAACACATCTGGTCTTTTGTGTATCCAACGCAGTCTAAAATTGCATCGTACAGTTCCAGGAAGGTTGCTTCCGAATCAATTTTAATTTCGCGTCTGAAGTCGTCTACTTCATCTGATAGAATAAGAAATCTGAATAGCATAGTTATATAAGTTTTTTGTTGGTTCAAATGTAATAAAATATTTATTCCTTCTTATAATATACATACAATAAAAAAGCAAGACATACAATAAAAAAGCAAGCCCTGAAAAGACCTGCTTTTATATAGCTGAAAAAGAGCGAAGCGTTAATTCTTTCGCCTTTTTAATTTTTAGTCGTCGATAGATCCCCTTACAATACCGCGTGTAGACGATTTGATAAATCCAAGTATCATATCACGTTCTACACCTGGCTGGCATTCGGTTTCAATACAACGCAGTGCTTCCGTATTGTTTAATCCACGGGTATATAAGGTACGGTAAATATCCTGTATCAGGAATACCTGTTCATTGGTGAAGCCACGGCGGCGTAATCCCACAATATTAATTCCACAATATACGATAGGATCGCGTCCGATCAGGGTGTACGGAGGAATATCTTTCCCTATACGCGAACCTCCCTGTATCATTACGTGCTGTGAGATACGGCAGAACTGGTGTACAAGGCTACCGCCACTGATAATTGCAAAATCATCAATCTCAACTTCTCCGGCCAGCTGAGAAGCATTCCCGATAATAATATTGTTTTTCAGTTCACAGTCGTGGGCAATATGCGAATAGGCCATTATAAGGCAGTTGTTTCCTACTACTGTTTTTCCTTTGGCGGCAGTTCCACGGTTGATAGTTGCACACTCGCGAATGGTCGTATTATCACCAATTTCGGCAGTAGTGGTCTCACCTTTAAACTTGAGGTCCTGAGGAACACCTGCGATTACTGCACCTGGGAATATCTGGCAATTATTTCCGATATGCGCACCGTTCAGGATAGTAGCATGTGAATAGATACGGCAGTTATCGCCTATTACAACGTCCTCTTCAATAACAGCAAACGGATCGATCGTTACATTCTTTCCGATCTTTGCATTAGGATGTACAACTGCTAAAGTGGGTTGGTCCATTTTATTTCGTTATTATTTGTTTTTGATAATTTGTGCCATAAATTCTGCTTCCGTAACGAGTTTCTCACCCACAAATGCATGTCCTTTCATGGTGGAAATACCACGGCGGATAGGGGCAAGTAATTCCAGGCGCAGGATTAATGTGTCACCGGGTACTACTTTTTGGCGGAACTTTACTCCGTCTATTTTCATAAAATAGGTAGAATAACGTTCCGGTTCATCTACAGAGTTCAATACCAGTAGACCACCGGTTTGTGCCATTGCTTCCACGATCAGTACGCCAGGTGTAACCGGTTCTTGTGGGAAATGGCCTGTAAAGAAAGGCTCGTCGCCTGTAATATTTTTGATACCAACAATATGATTGCTACCGATCTCAATGATCTTGTCTACCAACAGAAAAGGATAACGGTGAGGTAATAACTCTTTGATCCGGTTAATATCCATGAATGGAGCATCGTTCGGGTCGTAAACAGGCGCCTGCACTTCATTCAGTTTGATATCTTTCCGTATCATACGTACCAGTTGGTTATTGATCTTGTGCCCGGGGCGGGTAGCTATTACACGGCCTTTGATTGGTTTACCGATCAGGGCAAGATCGCCCATGATATCCAGTAACTTATGCCGTGCCGGTTCGTTATCGAAAACGAGCGGTTTATTATTGATATATCCCAGTTCATTTACCTTTTTCCTTGGAATCCCTACTGTATCGGCCAGTTTATCAAGCATTTCCTGAGAAATTTTCTGGTCGTAAATCACAATTGCATTATCCAGGTTACCCCCTTTAATCAGGTTGTTTTGCAGGAGAGTTTCTACTTCACGCACAAAAACAAAAGTACGCGAGGCTGCTATTTGTTCAGGGAATTCCTGCATATTACTCAGGGTTGCAAACTGATTGGCAAGCACCGGTGAGTTAAATGAGATCAGGGCATTTATACTGAATTTATCGTCTGGTAATATAATGAGTGAAGAGCCAGTCTCTTCATCTATTACTTCAATTTTATGCTTTACGATGTAGCAATCTTTTGGAGAGTTTTGTTTCACTACACCTACTTTTTGTATTCCCTCGGTAAAATAGCGCGAACTACCATCGAGAATCGGAAATTCCGGAGCATTTACTTCTATCAGGCAATTATCTATTTCAAATGCATACAGGGCTGCCATAGCATGCTCAATTGTACTTACTTTTACATCATTTTTAGTAAGTACAGTTCCGCGTTGTGTATTGGTTACATTTTCGGCCAGTGCTTCGATTATCGGTTGGCCTTCTATATCTATACGTTTAATTTTATACCCATGATTTTCAGGCGCCGGATTGAATCTTATTTCGATATCCAATCCTGTATGCAATCCTTTGCCATGCAAAGAAAAACTGCTTGCAAGCGTCTTTTGTTTCTGCATAATGTTTTTATGATTTGTTAAGTTGCTTCTTCAATTCTTCAATTTCCCGTTGCAGTTTTCTCATTGTCCGGTACATCTCCGGTAAGCGGCTGAATATAGCGCTTGAACGGAAAAAATTCTTTGCTTCTATAGCCGGAGCACCCAATAAAGAAACGGGCTCTTTTATATCGCTGATAACTCCGGCCTGTGCTCCGAAATTCACATTGTCGGCAATGGTTATATGTCCGGCCAGGCCAGCCTGCCCACCAAATTTACAATGCTTTCCAATTTTAGTTGAACCGGCAATACCTACCTGAGCTGCCATTACTGTATTTTCACCCACTTCTACATTATGGGCAATCATTACCAGATTGTCTATTTTGGTTCCTTTACGAATAATGGTTGATTCCATTACAGCACGGTCGACAGTAGTGTTTGCACCGATCTCGATATCATCTTCCAGGATTACATTACCCAGTTGTGGTATTTTGTTATATTTTTTACCTTCCGAAGCGAAGCCGAATCCATCGGCACCGATCACTGCTCCTGAGTGGATGATACAGTTGTTACCAATAATACACCCTTCATAAATAGAGACATGGGAATATATAATACAATTGTCACCCAGTTTTACATTATCGCCAATATAGGCATATGGATAAATCTGGCAATTATTTCCGATAGACGCGTTTTCACCAATATAAGCGAAATTACCCACATAACAGTTTTCTCCTATTATAGCAGTAGCTGCAGTAAATGCCCTGGCATCAATGCCCGATTTTTTTACTTTTGTTTGCTCAACCATATTCAGTAACTGGGCAATAGCCATGTAGGCATTAGGAACTTTTACCAGGGTAGTAGGTATCTGTTGAGTAGGAGTAAAGTCATTATTTACCAGTACAATACTGGCGTTCGTAGTGTAAATATAATGCTCATATTTAAGGTTTGCCAGGAATGTAAGTGTACCTGCTTTCCCATCTTCTATCTTTGAGAAATTGTTTACTTTGGTATCCGGATTACCCTCGACAGTTCCGCCAAGATATTCCGCAATTTGCTGGGCTGAAAACTCCATACTGAATGACTATGTTAAGATATTATGTATTATAAGTTAAATTTCTTTTTCAAATCTATAAAGGTGGTGAAAAAATCCATACTGCCTATCTCAGGCTGTAATTATTTTCTTTTCAAGCAGATAACCTGCCATTTCTTCCTGTACTTTACGCGCCTCTTCCTGTGCGGTAGCAGCAAAGTACTCACTACTGTCTGCATAAATAATGGCACGTGATGAATTAACAAGCAAACCACATTGGTTATTCATCCCGTAACGGGCAACTTCTTCCAGGCTGCCTTCCTGTGCGCCGACGCCTGGTACCAGCAGGAAGTGATCAGGTGCATGTTTACGGATATCAAGGAACATTTTTCCCTGTGTGGCACCGACAACAAACATCAGTTGTTCATCGGTAGCCCATTCCTGAGATTTACGGAGCACCTTTTCAAATAATTTTTCGCCATTTGCATCCTCGGTAAACTGGAAATCGTGTGATCCTTTATTAGAAGTCAGTGCCAGCAGGATAACCCAGCTTTCAGGATAGAGAAGAAAAGGCTTTACACTGTCTTCTCCCATATAAGGAGCTACGGTTACGGCATGTACCTTGATATGATCGAAAAATGAACGTGCATACATCTCGGAAGTATTTCCTATATCCCCCCGTTTAGCATCGGCAATAATAAACTGATCCGGATAATTTTCACGGATATAGGTTACTGTCTTTTCAAAAGAGAGCATTCCTTGCACCCCCAGACTTTCATAAAAAGCCAGGTTCGGTTTGTATGCGACGCAATAAGGAGTAGTTGCATCGACAATGGCTTTATTAAAAGCAAAAACCGGATCTTCTTCGGTCAGTAGATGTTTCGGGATTTTATTTATGTCGGTATCCAGTCCTACACAAAGGAAGGACTTTTTATTCCAGATGTTCTCAAATAATTCTTGTTTGTTCATTTTTAGATGCTTATAAAATAAATTATAGTTCGGCTTCTTTCAGCCTTTCTGCGTTTTCTGCTACGATCAGCTGGTCGATACAAGCCTGTATATCTCCATCCATAAAAGCAGATAAGTTATAGATCGTATAATTAATGCGATGGTCAGTAATCCTACCCTGTGGGTAATTATAAGTTCTGATCTTGGCCGACCGGTCGCCCGACGAGACCATAGTTTTACGTTTCGAAGCAATTTCGTCGAGATACTTCTGGTACTCCATATTGTAAATACGGCTTCGCAGTTCGACCATTGCTTTTGCTTTATTCTTTAATTGCGATTTTTCATCCTGGCACTGAACTGTAATTCCAGTAGGTATGTGTACCAAACGGATAGCTGAATAGGTAGTGTTAACCGACTGGCCGCCGTGGCCTGAAGCACAGAATATATCGGTACGGATATCCGATTCCCTGATTTCCACATCAAACTCATTGGCTTCGGGGAGTACAGCAACAGTAGCAGCCGATGTGTGTACACGTCCCTGTGTTTCGGTTTGTGGTACACGCTGGACACGATGTACACCTGATTCATATTTCATAATACCGTATACCCCTTCACCTTTAGCTGTGAAAATGATCTCTTTATATCCTCCGGCAGTACCTTCCGTATAACTAGTTACTTCGATCTTCCAGCCTTTTGATTCGCAGTATTTCACATACATACGGTACAGGTCACCGGCAAAGATAGCCGCTTCGTCACCTCCGGTACCTCCCCGAATCTCCACGATCGCATTTTTAGCATCCTGCGGGTCGGCTGGTACAAGGAGTAACTTTATCCTTTCTTCCAATTCCGGCAAGCGTGCAGTGCTACTATCCAGTTCGTCTTTGGCCATTTCCCTCATCTCAGGATCCTGCTCTGTTTCCAGTAATAATTTGGCCTCGGTGATACCTTCGAGTGTTTGTATATATTCAGCCCGTGCAGCTACAATTAGCTCCAGGTCATGATATTCTTTATTTAATTTGACAAACCGTTTCATATCGGCAATTACCTCCGGATCTGTGATCAGGGTACCAACCTCTTCAAAACGGCTTACTAATCCGTCAAGTCTTGCTAATAAGCTATTTTCAGCCATTAATACTTTTTACTACTTAGTAGATAAAGCGTCCTTTTTCGCTTTCTATTATTAATTCATTCTTATCGGCATCTTCTACAAATCCGACGATATGTGCATCGATGCCAAATTGTTTTGCAATTGCTATTACTTCTTCTGCAAACTCAGGTGCAATATATACCTCCATCCGGTGTCCCATATTGAATACCTTATACATTTCGCTCCACTCGGTTCCGCTTTGCTCCTGGATAATCCGGAACAGGGGGGGGATAGGGAACAGGTTATTCTTGGTGATGCGTTTGTTTGTTACGAAATGCATTACTTTGGTTTGTGCCCCACCTGAACAGTGTACCATACCGTGTATCTCTTTACGTAATTTATCCAGTATTACTTTTATTACCGGAGCATAGGTACGGGTAGGAGAGAGTACTAACTGGCCAGCATCTATTCCCAGTTCTTCTATACAATCGGTTAATTTAAGTTTTCCGGAATATACCAGGCCGGCCGGAACTGAAGAGTCATAGCTTTCCGGATATTTCTGTGCCAGATAATTGGCAAATACATCATGGCGGGCCGAAGTAAGTCCGTTGCTTCCCATTCCACCATTATATTTGTTTTCGTAAGTAGCCTGTCCGTAAGAGGCCATCCCCACGATTACATCACTACCCTGTATGCGGCTGTTGTCTATTACGTCGCTACGTTTCATCCGGCAGGTAACCGTACTGTCTACAATAATCGTACGTACCAGATCACCTACGTCTGCAGTTTCACCTCCTGTGGCATAACAACCCACGCCCATTCCCTGTAATTCGGTCAGCAATTCATCCGTACCGTTAATAATGGCACTGATCACTTCTCCCGGGATCAGGTGTTTATTGCGGCCAATGGTTGAGGATACCAGAATATTATCTGTAGCACCTATACAAAGCAGGTCGTCAATATTCATAATCAACGCATCTTGTGCAATCCCTTTCCATGCAGACAGGTCACCTGTTTCTTTCCAGTACATATAAGCCAGCGACGACTTGGTACCAGCTCCGTCTGCATGCATAATATTACAATAATCCGGATCACCACCCAGGATATCCGGTATGATTTTACAGAATGCATGAGGGAAAATCCCCTTATCGATATTCTTTATTGCGTTGTGAACATCTTCTTTGGATGCGGATACACCGCGCAGATTATAACGTTGGTCACTCATTGTTTTTCTATATTTGGACACAAAGATACTATTTTTTACATTATTATCTAAGCTTTAGTACATCTCCCTCTTTTGGAACATATTCCACCGACTTTTTATTCATTTTATACAGGTTGTCGATGCATATACCATATTTTTGTGAGATACTATGCATAGATTCACCGATTTGTACCGTATGATGATAATAAGGTTTATCCGCTTTTTTCTTTTTCTTTTCCAGATAAACGATATCTCCTTTCTGAAGCGGGAAACCAGCCGGTACCTCATTAAACTTCATCAGGTTTTTTGCTTTAAAACCGGTTGAGCACGCAATCGTTTCAAATGTATCATTGGCTCTGGCATATACATATAAGAGCCCATGTATCCGATACATAGTCATACGGGCGGTGGCCGGAGCAGTTGTTACAGGAGTAGCAGTTTTCTGAACTTTGCCCGAATCATAGCGGTAAAGTTCAGAATCTTCAATTACTTTGATCAGCTTGTTGGCATAAGCCTTATCTGTGGCATATCCGCATTTTTGCAAACCCCTGGCCCAACCTTTGTAATCTTTGATATTTAATTTAAAGAGAGAAGCATACCGTGAACGTTCCGCCAGGAAGCGGGAGTGGTCTTCATACGATTCTTCTACATTTTTATATTTACAGAAGCATTCTCCACGCAGGTCGTCATCATGGTATACACGTCCGCCTTTCCAGTCGGAATGGCATTTGATGCCAAAATGGTTGTTGAAACGTTTAGCCAGGTCGCTCTGACCAGCTCCCGACTCCAGTAGTCCCTGGGCCAGCGTAATGCTGGCTGGTATCTTGTATTTTTTCTGGTGCTCTACTGCTAAACCGCTATATTGTTTGATATATTTTTCGTAAGAAGGGTTTTTCCGAACGCCGGAGGCGTTTATTGAAGTATAAAACAGAGTCAGTATAAAAAGTATACAGAAGTTCCGGAGTGTTATATACATGGTATCCAATTCTTTTTTAATTTTCGCAAAGATATATTTTTCTGAAAAACATTTGTTATATTTGTTTATAAATTGTTCTTCTTTCAATTAATATTTTAAACGTTGAAACAGATATATTTAGTACATCCAGATAAGTTAAAGAAGTATGAAAGAAGTAAGCCTTTCTTTAGATTACCATATTTACCGGCTGGCCGAGCTTCCTGCCGGGTATGCCGGGCTATTGGCAAGGGCACGGGAAGCCACGGAAAATGCTTATATCCCTTACTCCGGATTCCGGGTAGGATGTGCTTTATTATTGGCTAATGGAGCGGTAGTTACCGGAAGCAACCAGGAGAATGTAGCTTATCCTTCCGGGCTATGTGCTGAACGGGTGGCTCTTTTCCACGCCGGACATGCTTATCCGCATATTCCGGTGTTAGCCATAGCTATTTCTGCTGTGGCGTCCGACGGTTCGTTGCCGTTTGTTTCACCCTGCGGAGCCTGCCGGCAGGTGTTATTGGAAACGGAAAGCCGGGGTGGAAAAACGATTACCATCTTATTGGATGGGCCTGAAGGGGTGGTAAGAATCGATGGCGTACAAGGGCTTCTTCCTTTCAGTTTTGGTACGGATTATAGGTCTTCTTTTAATCCGAAAGGATAAATCTTCAACGAAAACACATTCCTATATTGCACGCGAAACAATTTTATTACGGATCCTCCGTAAAGTTTTGTATATAACTTTAGAAAGGATAATCATGCTAACTGCAACAATGATCAGGAAAATACCCAGCCCGATATCCAGTGTAAAAGGTTCGTGAAATATCAGTACTCCTACCAATACTGCTGTAACTGGTTCGGTTGCACCTAGTACGGAAGTAAGGGTACCGCCGATGGCCTGTACGGCTTTTATCAGGGTAATATTGGATACTACTGTTGGAATAACGGCCAGTAAAAGCAGGTTAATGCTACCAGGTATATCAGGAATCGGCTGGATGCCGGAACCGACCATTGCTTTAAACATAAAAAGAAATGTATTGATGATAAATACATAAAAGGTGATCTTCCATCCCGGCAATTGCCTTATTCCCGATTTATTAACCGTCACAATATAAAGAGCATATCCTATGGCCGATATCAATACTAAAAAGATTCCAGCCAATGTGATTTGGTTATCTCCTTCGCTGATGGATAGACGGGCTACCCCGCAAATGGCCAGGAAAATAGCAAAAAGTGTTATCGGAGAAGCTTTTTCCCTGAAAAAAAGGAGCATCAGCAACGTAACAAATACCGGATAAGTGAAATGCAGGGTAGTGGCAATTCCGGCTGCCATAAAGCTATAGCCCCAGAATAAAAAGGTAGCCGAAATAAAATAAAAAAGACCCAACAGGCATAGGGCGGGGATATCTTTTCTGTTAATCTTAATATCTTGCTGCCGGATTTTAATCAGTATGGCCATTACGATTGAGGCCAGTAGGAAACGGTAGAATGAAATCGACTCATATCCTAACCCTTTAGCCATTACCGGTAATACAAAAAGTGGAATCAGGCCGAATGTAGCCGAAGTAATTATACCATATAAAAAACCTTTTATTTTATCCATACCTGAAGCCATATAAAAAGCCGCGAACTGTATCAGGTGTCGCGGCTTTCCAGTATATAAGTAGTATTTGTATTATTTCAGTAATAATCCGGAAGCAACTTCATCCGCCTTTTCTTTACCTGTCAGATAGGTAACCAGTGCCAGTGCAAACTCCATCACTAAGCCCGGCCCCCGCCCGGTGATTACATTGCCATCTACTTCAACCGCGTTACCTGTAACAGTAGCACCGGTCAGTAAATCTTCAAAACTTGGATAGCATGTGGCTCTGCGTTCTTCTAATATACCTAGCCCTCCTAATACCAGCGGAGCAGCACAGATGGCAGCTACCAGCTTACCATTGTCATATTGGCTGGCAAGTACCTCGCGTAATGGTTCGCAATTGTTCAGGTTGGTACTACCCGGCATACCTCCCGGTAATACAAGCGCATCGGCACCGGAAAGATCCGTACCTGTTAATACGGCATCAGCCATAACAGATATCCCGTGTGCACCTATCACCTCTTTACTGTCCGAAATAGAAACAGTTACGGTGTCAATACCTCCACGACGTAGAATGTCGATGGTTCCGATGGCTTCCATCTCTTCGAAGCCTGCTGCTAAAAATACAAACGCTTTCTTCATAACGATTTTAATTTATTATTTAAGCTTATAGAGGTAAGTAATCGTACCACTCTGGTTGTTTGCGCCGTTTATGCTGTTAAATTTAGCTTTTTTAGCCGCATCAATAGCACTTTTCCGCATGGAGGCATTGTCGATATTGGTTCCTCTGCCTATCTCTGCAGATATGACGTTTCCTTTCGGATCGACAGTGATGCTGATCACGATGCGGCCCTCTTCCTGTACGATATAGGCGGGACGGGGTAAACCTCCTGCTCCGATAGATCTCCCGTTGAGGTTGAATGAATCATAGCCACCGATACCCTCATTGGCTCCCTGGTCGGAATTCCCGAAAGGACTTCCCTGGTTGCCGGTTCCTGCTGTTGCATCGCCCTGGCTGGCAGTAGAGGCACTTTCGGCACCAAATGCTCCGGCTACCCGGTTACTGATCGCCTGCTCACGTCTGCGCTGTTCTTCCGCTAAGCGCTGGCGTTCGGCCTCTTCCCGGCGTTTACGTTCTTCCTCCTCTTTACGTTTCCGCTCCTCTTCCTGTTTTGCTGCATCGGCTAAAGCTACACTTTCTTCCATATCCTGTGTAACCAGTTCCTCTTTTGCTACCTGTTCCGGCGCAGGAGGAGGGGAAGTAGTTGTTTCCTGCGGAAGTTCATGGCCGGTAAACTCAGGCTCAAACATGCCGGCAGCCGAGTCGACATTACCGAAATTAACCAGTATACCACCGTCTTCTTCAGGTACGACAGTACGCAATACCGTATACCACAGGATGAGCAGGATCACCAGATGGAATAACACTGTACCTACAGCACTGTATATGTCATCTTTTGTGAATTTCATAACTATTTCCTCTGCGGACGGGTAGCAAGTACCATCTTGAATTTATTCTCGTTCGCGATATTCAGTATCTTTACAATCTCTTTATAGGGAACTGTCTCGTCGGCATACAGAGCCACGAACATTTCCGGTTCTTTATTGTAACTATCCTGTAGGAAAGGGGTGATCTCGTCAAACGAAACCTGCATTTCCCGCTGGTTGCCAAACGCAACATAGTAGTTGAGGTTGGCATCGATCGTGACCCGTGTCAGTGGTTTGGCTGCCGTTTGCTTCTGTGCCTGTGGCAGGGTAACCTTAATGGCATTGGGGATCACTACGGTGGAAGTTACCATAAAGAAGATCAGCAACAGGAAGATGACGTCGGTCATCGAAGCCATGCTGAAACTTTCATTTATTTTTATTCTTCTTTTTAATCCCATAGTTTCCGGATATATCTGACAGACGCTGTCGGTTAATTAGCAGGTTCGTTCAATAAATCCATAAACTCCATAGTACTGGCTTCCATCTTATTTACTACATTGTCTACCTGCGATACCAGGTAGTTATAGGCAAACAAGGTAATAATACCCACTACCAATCCGGCCACTGTAGTAACCAATGCTTCATAAATACCACCCGAAAGCAGTGCTACGTCAACGTTTGTGCCGGCATTCGCCATATCAAAAAATGCACGTACCATACCGGTTACCGTACCCAGGAATCCCAACATCGGCGCTCCTGCCGCAGTAGTGGCGATAATAGGAAAGCCTTTTCCCAGTTTGGCTACTTCCAGGTTACCTACATTTTCGATGGCAACCAATACATCATTCATTGGACGGCCCAGCCGGGTGATCCCTTTTTCTATCATACGGGCTGAAGGTGTGTTGGTACTGCGGCACAGATTCAGTGCCGAATCGATTTTACCTTCATGTATATAGTCTTTTATACGGTTCATGAACGTTTCATCCTGTTTGCCTGCGCGACGGATCACCAGTAAACGCTGGATAAAGATATAAGTTGCCAACAGGGATAGAAGCAACAATACGATCATGATCCATCCGCCTTTAAAGGCCAGGTCGATCACATTGATTTCTGCTTCGGTCGGCATTGTCACTGTTGTTAAATCAGGTAATTCATCTGCAACTTGTGTCCCGATTGCTTGCAGGGATAGTAAGATACTCATACGTGTTTGACTTATTCAGTTAAGTTAATATTCAGTTTTTTATCTCAGGCAGTCTTTATAGAGAGCAATAGTTTTTTCCAGTCCGTAATAAAGGGCATCGCAGATCAATGCATGTCCGATAGAAACTTCTGCCAGCCAGGGTATCTGCTGGTGCAGGTAAGCCAGGTTTTCCAGGCTCAGGTCGTGTCCGGCATTTACCCCCAGTCCCAATGCCTTGGCATGTCGTGCAGCTTCAATAAAAGGAGCTGCTGCCTGCTCTTTTCCGGCAGGGTAAAAGGTTGCATAAGGTTCCGTATAGAGTTCCACCCGGTCTGTACCGGTTTTGGCAGCCCATTCCATATTCTGCAGGTCCGTACCCACAAATATAGACGTACGGATACCAGCGTTATTGTATATATCAACCAAATCTTTTAAGAGGTCAAAATTGGCTTTTGCATCCCAACCTGCATTGGAAGTAATTGCATCGGGTGCGTCCGGTACCAGTGTTACCTGGGTCGGTTTTACTTCAAGCACCAGCTTGGTAAAGCTGTCGGACGGATATCCTTCTATATTAAATTCTGTGCGGATCAGTAGTTTAAGTCCGTATACGTCACTATAACGTATATGGCGTTCGTCGGGTCGTGGGTGTACAGTGATACCTTCGGCACCGTATGCCTCGCAGTCCTGTGCTATTTTCAGCACATCCGGAACATTCCCTCCACGCGCATTACGGATACTGGCCACTTTATTAATGTTAACACTTAATTTAGTCATTGTTACTCGTTATATCTGTTCTTTACATTACATTTGCATAAACATAACGGCAAATTTAGTAGTATTTAGTGAATATACAGAATAATGTTGGCGAAAGATTTCATAACAAAAGAGCTTCCTGTGTTAAAAAGTTTTGACACAGTGGAGTACGCGCTGGGACTGATGGACGATTTCAAACTGAAACATTTGCCTTTATTGAAAGATGGAATTTACCAATGCCTTATCTCTGAAAAAGATCTGCATATGCGTATAGAACCAACGGACGAGATTGGTGAACCTGTTTTGTTTGCTCCCAGTATAAAAGATAACTCCCATTTGCATGAAGCAATGGCGTTACTTACCCGTTACCAGTTGAGTATATTGCCGGTTATTAATATAGATGGTGTATATCTGGGGGCAATTACCCGGGAAAAACTGGTGGATATCCTGACCGAATTCTGTTCGGCGGAAGCGATCGGTAGCCTTATTGTACTGGAATTACTGCCACAGGATTACACATTAACAGATATTGCACGGATTATTGAATCAAACAATGCCCATGTGCTAAGCCTGCTTTCCCATATAGATGCGGCCAGCGGACGCTTACATCTGATCATTAAAATAGACCTGGAGGATGCGTCGCCGGTAATCCGCAGTTTCGAACGTTTCAACTATACTGTCCTATACTATTTTATAGAACAGGGATTGGTTGACGATGTGCTCCAGCAGCGGATGGATGAGTTATTGCATTATATAAATATTTGAAAGAAAGGATGTAAGGATGAGGGTCGGAATTTTTGGAAGCAGGCATCAGGAAGATAAACTGAATATAATCAAACGGTTGTTTGAGAAGTTACATGCATTGGAAGCAGGTATCTATGTAGATAAAAGTTTCTACGATTTCCTGACGGGAGAACTGAACTACCATCCTCCTGTTGCTGATTTGATCACCGGTGACCTGTATCAACTGGATGTCGTACTCAGTATAGGTGGCGACGGTACTTTCCTGCGTACGGCCGCCTGGGTAAATGACCAGAATATCCCCATCCTGGGAGTGAATACCGGCCGCCTGGGATTTTTGGCCGATGTATCCAGTAACCAGATCGAAGATACACTGGACGAGTTATTTAAGAATTATTACCGGGTAGAGGAGCGGTCGCTCTTACGGCTCCACACAGATGAACGGCTTTATAAAGGACATAATTATGCCCTTAACGAAGTAACCATTTCCAAAAGGGATACCTCGTCTATGCTTACTATCCATACCTGGGTAGATGAAGAATACCTGACCTCGTACGAAGCCGATGGCCTTATCATCTCAACCCCAACTGGCTCTACAGCTTATTCATTAAGTGTAAACGGACCGATACTGATTCCCCAAAGTAATAACATTATCCTCAGTCCGGTTGCTCCCCATTCGCTTAATGTACGTCCGTTGGTTATTCCGGATTCTGCCGTAATCAAACTGGAGGTCGAAAGCTGCAGTAAACATTTTCTGGTATCACTCGATGGCCGTTCTGAAGTCTTTCCTTTAGGACACCGGATCAGAGTAGACAAAGCTTCGTATACCACCAAAGTGATCAAACGCTATAACCATACTTTTTACCAGACCTTGCGTGATAAACTATCTTGGGGGACAGATCCAAGAATGAAAATGTAAAGATCGGTTCTTTTTTAACAGTAAATGTTTATTTAGAATAATCTTTTTTTATTGGTCGATTTAGTTTTAGCTTGTTTACAGTAAGAATTTTAATGGATGAAGAAAATTTCACCTATGGAATCAATGCATTTTATTTTATATTTAATGATGGTTTCTTGAATTTTGTTTAACTTTGGTTTTGTTAACTCTTAAACATTATTGCTATGTCAGAAAAAGAATTTTTCCATAAGGTTATTAGGGGATTTAATAATTTGTTTTGCGATTAGTATTTAGCCTAATTTGTTTTGCTGAGCTGCCAATTAAGGGTAAAGTAAAAAAAGAGATACTCTATTCTTTTCAAAAAAAGAGCGAGTTACCCCGCTCTGTCTGTTTTCACAACGGAATAATCCTTATTGTGATTTACTTTCAAATTTTAGTAGCAGCAAATATAAGCATTTATCCGATTAAATCTCTTTTTATTTGATAATTTTTATTCTTATAATTTAATTTCTTTCTAATGAAAAACATTATAGGACTTGATCTCGGAACAAATAGTATAGGGTGGTCATTAATAGTAGCAGATGACGAAGGTAATCCGGTTAAAATACTAAAAGCCGGTAGTCGTATTATTCCTATGAGCCAGGATATTCTGGGGAATTTAATAGTGGGACGTCTGTTTCCCAAACGGCAGAACGAACAGGTTATCGCAGTATCCGTCGTTTGCGTGAACGGCATCTTTTAAGGCGTGAACGTTTACACAGGGTTCTACATAGGTTGGATTTTCTGCCCGCTCATTATGACCAATCTCTGGGATGGAATAAAGATGATAACCGCACCTATGGTAAATTTTTAGCAGATAATGAATCTAAACTTGTTTGGTATACCAATAAAGAGGGAAAAAGCTGTTTCTTTTTCATGGACTCGTTCCGGGAGATGATAGAGGATTTCCGCAGTCATCACCCTCATTTATTACTTCCTAGAAAAGACGGGAAGCTGCCTCTTATTCCTTATGATTGGACGATCTATTATTTACGAAAGAAAGGATTAACTGCCCCTTTGGCAAAAGAAGAAATAGCCTGGTTACTACTTCATTTTAATCAAAAGCGGGGGTATTATCAGTTACGTGGAGAAGATGAAGAGAAGTCCGGAAAACGAGAGGAGTATCAATTATTGAAAGTTGCACATGTTGAGAAAACAAAATCTGCCAAAAAAGGAGACGATGAGTACATAATTACTTTCGAAAATGGTTGGTCGCATGTGAAAAGATCCAAAACTCCACTTTTTGATTGGCAGGGAACAACCAAAGAGTACATCGTTACTACTTCATTAGGTCAGGACGGGCAACCTAAGAAAGATAAAGAAGGCAATATACAACGGCTGTTTCGCATTCCTAAAGAGGATGACTGGACATTAATTAAAAAGAAAACAGAAATGGATGTCCGGAGAAAACAGAAATGGATGTCCGGACTAGCGGTAAAACAGTAGGTGCCTATATTTACGATACACTCCTTTCTCATCCTAATCAAAAAAATAAAAGGAGGATTGGTACGTACGATAGAACGTCACTTTTATAAATCAGAATTGAGGCAGATAATTACTAAACAACAGGAATTTATTCCACAGTTCAGGGATAAAGAACTTTTAGCAGCCTGTATAGAAGAATTATATCCGAATAATATTCCGCATCAACAGAATTTAAAGCAGAAAGGATTTGTGGAATTGTTTGTGGATGATATTATCTTTTATCAACGTCCTCTTAAAACACAAAAACATCTTATTTCTAATTGTCCATATGAATATCATACTTACCGGAAAGGAAAAGAGGAAAAAATAAAACCGTTAAAATGTATTCCTCGTTCCAATCCTTTGTTTCAGGAGTTTCGTCTTTGGCAATTTATTCATAACCTTCGTATCTATAAGCGGCAGGAATGGATAAATGGAAAATTACATACAGATGTAGATGTAACGGGCGAATTTCTTCCCCTGGAAAAAAAGGAAGCCTTATTTGAATATCTGAATAATCTGGGAAGTATTAAACAGGATGGCTTATTAAAGAACTTTTGGAAGATAAAGAAAAATCCGGGTGAGGAGCATTTACCATATCGTTGGAATTATGTAGAAGATAAAAGCTATCCCTGTAATGAAACACGCTTTTTATTGGCCGGCAAATTAAAGAAATGCGGGATTGAAGTTGAATTCCTAACGCCGGAAATGGAAAACCGTTTATGGCATTTGCTCTATTCAGTAGAAGATCCGGATGAATTGAAGAAAGCATTGAGTTCATTTGCTGCACTATTTCATTTGCCGGAACAGTTTGTGGAAGAGTTTGTGAAAGTTTCTTCATTCAAAAAAGAATACGGAAGCTATTCCGGAAAAGCTATTAAAAAACTCCTTACTATCATGCGTGTCGGAAAATACTGGCAGCAGGAAGAGATAGACCCCCATACATACTCTCGTATAGATAAGCTTATCACAGGTGAGGCAGACGAGACAATTAACATCCTTATCCGTGAACGGACAAGTAAATTTACTTCCATAGACCATTTTCAGGGATTGCCGGCATATTTAGCTTGTTATATTGTATATGGACGCTGTTCAGAAAGTAGTGAGGTGATTAAATGGAATAGGCCAGAGGAGATGCAGCTATATATGGAAAGTGTTTTTAAACAAAACTGTCTCCGGAATCCGATTGTAGAACAGGTTGTACGTGAAACTATGCGTACCGTATACGATTTATGGAAGTTGTGTGGCCGGATAGATGAGATCCATCTGGAGTTGGGACGTGAAATGAAAAATCCAGCAGCTAAAAGAGCTGCTATTACCTCTTCTATTACTGAAAATGAAAATAGAAATCTGCGGATAAAAGCTCTCCTGATGGAACTTAAAAGTGATGCTGCCATAGAAAATGTACGTCCTTTTTCTCCGGGCCAACAGGAAATTCTGAAAATATATGAAGAAGGAGCTTTGATGGCGGCTGGTGATATTCCTGAAGATATTTTTCGTATTACCCCGGGGGGGTGGGGGGGGGGGGGGGGGGGGGGGGGGGTCGGGGGGGGCGGGGGCGGGGGAGGCGGGGGGGGGGGGGGGGGGGGGGGGCG
>JAJPZJ010000032.1 GCA_021204405.1 Tannerellaceae bacterium
CGACTTCAAATCCAGAATTTATAATAGGACATTATGCGGATAATCATTTTATTTATTGAGGGGTTGAAGTAGTGGTAGCGTAGCAGATGGATAGTTTACTTTGCTGCCCGGCGCTCTTTGAGGGTTTCGTATTCTACCAACATGCGTTTTTCGCTTTGCCGAATCTGGCAGCGGTATACCAGGCAGGTGGTGATAAAGTAAAGTCCTGTCTGTACCCATAGGGTATGGTATTCACGCCGGACTTCATATAAAGTGGCTGCATCTGTATTGATCCGGACAAAACCCTGTATACCTGCTGTCGATGGGAACACTTCTCCGATTATCCGCCAGAATAAGGGAATAGATTCTTTTGGCCAGGATACTCCGGAGATAAAGACCAGAATCACGGATGTGAAAACCATCACCATAATGGGAGATTCGCGGGTAGTCATAATACCGGAAAGTGTCATCGAGAAAAAGATACAGGCAAACAGATAGGGCAACAGGAATAGCAGTACATCCAGTGGTGAGCCTACCTGCGGTAAACCAAACAGCCGCGGGACAATGGCAAATACCCATATACAAATAATGGCATACATCATCAGGTAGGTGAGTCCTTTTCCTAACACAATACGGAAGGTTCCGTGGAAATAGCGGCTCATCGGTACAAGGGTATGGAACCGGTTTTTCTCACGGGCAGTTCCTCCCAGCAGGCCGATACCCAGGATGAGGGTTTGCTGGATAACCAATATCAGGATAGCCGGCACCAGAAAGCTGGCAAAACCGGTTTGTGAATTAAAGAGCCCGATATTTTGGTAGGGGATCGGGTCGACGGTTATATCCTGGAGTTTATTGGTAGAGGCCGGATTGTTACGGGTGGCCAGTTCTTTAGCCATCTCAAGGGATACTTCCGTAGTCACCGTAAGGAATGCTTTATAGAACAGGAGGGCACTCATATCGGTATACAGGGAGATAGTTGCCTGCTCTCCACGGTTTAGTTTTTTACTGAAGTCGCCGGGAAAATAGAGGATCGCATAGGCTTTCTTCTCATCCAGCATACGTTTGGCCGCTTCCATATCCCCCATTACACCGACCACCTGTACATCAGCCGTTCCATCGACTTTACGGATAAACTCACGGCTCAGGAAGGAATCGGAATGATCTACCACGACCATTTTTGAATTCCGTACGGTTTCATTATTATAAATAAAGGAATAAAGTACGGGATAGACCAGCGGAACAACAAAGAAAAAGACGATGGCTCCTGTATCTTTAAATACATTCCGGAATTCTTCTTTCCAGATATAGAAAATATCCTTGAAGCCCTCTCTGATTATATACCGAAGCCGGTGTTCCCTTTTTATCATAACGCTTTGCTTATGGGATATATTTAAAGTATAACAAGGCATTTTTCAGGTTGCGTGCAACCAGCAACGGCAGCAATAGAAATGCCATCAGTGAAACATATTGTGTCCAGCTATAATACAGGGCACGACCATTGAGTGCCTGGTCTATATAGATCAGGAAGTAATGGCGCAGCGGAAACAGGTTTGCCAATGCCTGGAGGGTGGGGTCCATTCCCAGTAAAGGAAACGAAAAACCGACAATCGAGAAAGCAAGCATCCCAAAAAGACTGGCAAAACTCAGGCCCAACCTCAGGGTAGGCAGCAAACTGATCATAAAGATCCCCATACACTGGGAAGCAACTACCAACAGAAAGATAGCCAAAAGCATTGGCCCCCAGCCACTATTCAGCGGGAATGAGTTATATCCGTATAATATGGCACAGTAGAGAAATCCTACCAGAGTAAAGATAAGTGTCTGTGGCAGTATTTTGCCCAGCAGGCTGGCCGTAATAGAGTTGCCTCCGGTCCGGAGCCATTCGCGGGAAGTGGAGTATTTGATTTCCGTACCGATACTGAATACGGTGACGAGAAAGATCATGAGTTGAAGTACACCCGGGATAATGATATTATTCAGGTAAATAGAGTAACTGAGCCAGGGATTACCTATATTATGTTCATCAATAGTAATGGGTTGTAATTGAGCCATGATCTGGTCGGTGGTATAGCCTTGTGCCAGCCCGGTCTGCAATCCTACGGAGGCACCTGCCAGCACCGACATGGTTTTCATGTCGCGGAATAGCAACGAGGCAGCGATTAGGTATGCCCCGTTTGTATAGAAGGAGAGCATGGGTTGTTTACCACTTGTAGCATCCACAGCAAAGTCTTTGGGAATAAAATAGATTCCGTATACATTTCCCATCTGCATTTGTTGCCGGGCTTCCGTAAAGGAGGCTGTACGCATAATCACCTCTGTTTGCTGGAAAGCATCTAACTGCCGCACCAGGTTGCGGGAGGTGGCAGAGTTATCTTCATCTACTATAGCGACGGGTATACTGGTAGGTAGTCCTTCATACATTAATGAAAGGAAAAAGACCAGTGCTACGATGGGAGCCCCCAACATACAGAACAGGTAGATGCGTCCGTTAGCCAACCGTATAAACTCCCGTTTGGCAACAGTCCGGATCGTATGTAATCCTTCCCTGAATGTCATAATATTTTATTCCCGCTTTTCTTTAATAAGACAGACATACCCGGGCGAAGTCCCTGAATGGGTTCTGACGAGCGGGCACGCACTTCGAATGTTTTTACATCAAACTGGCCGTTTGTTTTGGCAGCTTTCCAGGCAGCGTATGTTCCCATATCTTTCATGTAATATACGGTCAGACTGACCTGCTGGTCTCCCAAAGCCGGGATGAAGGCGTTCAATACGGTTCCTACCTGTACATCGGATAAAAGGTCTTCGCGGATGCTAAAGGAGACCCACATATCGTTCAGGTCGATCAGGTTCATAATCGGTGCACCGGTTCCTACCAGCTCACCCAATTGTGGGAAACGTTCAGACACCTGTGCATTTAACGGAGCATACAAAACCGATTCATCCACGTAAGAGCCTGCTTCGGCCACAGCACCTTGAGCCTGTTGTACCAGAGCGGCGGCAGCGGCTTTATCTTCGCTGCGGGCACCTTCGCGGGCCAGATCATATTGCGATTTGGCAGCTCTTTCACTTGCCAGCATGGCTTTATAGCTGGCTTCTGCTTCGTCGCGGGTCTGGGCAGAAACGACTCCTTTCTGGTAAAGATTCTCCAAACGTTCGTACGATTTACGGGCAATTTCTAGCCCGGCCTGTGCCTGTTGCCAAAGTTCATAAGCACCTGTTATCTCCTGTGAACGGGCTCCGCGGTCGGCCTTATCGCTTTGTGCTTCGGCTGCAGCGCGGGCGGCTTCGGCTTGTTGCAGTTTGGCTTCTACATCAGGGATATCCAGACGAACCAACAGGTCGCCGGCTTTCACAAAATCACCTTCATCGGCATGATAAGCGATAACCCTGCCAGGAACTTTACTTGATATCCTGATCTCGTTAGCCTCGGCCCGGCCAATAATCAGGTCGTCGGGCGGAGTAAGCAGAAAAAAGCCTGCCAGTGCAACCAATCCCACTACTATTACAAATGCAATAAATACAAGGGCCATGTTACTGATCGAAAACTTTTTATTCTCGTTCATCGTATGTATTGTTTTTTTATGTTATTATTTTGCTTCATCTGCCGATAGTCTACCCAACGATTTATCGAGGTATACTTCAGATAGTTTTACTTCAATCTGCGAATCGATCAGCTCCGAATGGGCTGCCATCCAGGCTGTTTGTGCTTCCATCAGGTTGCGTACCGGTATGACACCTTCTTCAAACCCGAGAGAGGCGTGGCGTAAATTTTCGTCGGCACTATCCATATTACGGTAAGAGGCTGTCAGCTTCTTTTCCGACTCATTCATTTGGTAAACAGACTGGTGTACCTGCAGTTCTATCGATTCGCGGGCAGCCAGTAGTTCAAGTGTTTTAATACGGGTCTCAGCCCGGGCTGCATTTCGTTTAAAGCTTCCTCCCCACCAGTCGGTGATAGGTACCTGTACCACCACGCTTACGTTAAACATACCGCCAAATTCGTGTTTAATCCCATTGAATGCATTTGGGTTTGTAACCAGATAGTTGGCCGAAAGGGCTACATTGGGTAAAAGATCCGCCACTACCAGGTTCTCTTGCTTTTTATAGGTTTTTGTAGCAATATCGAGGGCTTTCAACTCGTCGCGGTTGGCAAATGCTTCGTTTACGTCGGCTACTACAACTCCGTTGCCGGAGACGCGGATTTCATCTACATTTTCGTCCATAAGCCGTATAGGATCTTCCAACGGTAAGCCGCATAGCTGGCAAAGTAACATTTTAGATAAAGCCAGTCCATTGTCGGCTTTCGTTTGGGCCACTTCCGCTTCATTCAGTTTTACTTTTACCGATAAGGCATCCGCCTGGGTGGATATTCCTTCTTCGACCATGGCATCGATGTCGCTCACGGTTTTCCGGAGCAGGTCTACATAAGCATCTGCCAGCTTCTTTTTACTGGCCAGCGAAACAACCTGCCAATAGGCCACATCTACCTGGAAGATCACTTCCTGTAGTTGCTGGTCGTTCAGGGTTTCTGCCAGGTCTTTGGCATAGCGGGTAATCTGGTTGTAAGTAATAATTTTACCACCGGTAAAGATAGGTTGTACCAGCGTAACGCCACCTACCCATATATTCTGGATATCAAGATGAAAAAAATCTTTGATACCATCAGGTACCAGACTTCCGGCTGCTCCCAGATTATCAAAATCAACCAGGTTAAGGTCTTTCTGATTCCAGAGATAAGCTCCCATGGCACTTACTTTAGGAAAGTAATTGGTAAAAGCCTCTTTGTTCTGGTAACTGGCTTCACGAACCTTTTCGCCGGTAATTTTAAGTTCTTTATTATTCTGGATAGCCAACTCCCGGCATTGTTCCAGCGTAAGTGTATGCTGGGCATGCAGGGGAATTGCCATGAATACCAATGTGAACAGTACGATTATCTGTTTCATTTTATCTGTTTGATTTTTCTTCGGATAACTAATACCTCTCTACCAATCCATACGGGAACGTCATACAACGTTAACAACCTGTATAATAATATTGTTTATCTGTTTACTGTACTGACGTTCAGATAAGGATTTCCTTATTTGATGATACAAAAGTATAGTATTTAGGGAAGATAAGTAATTGAATTAATTCAATTTCAGTACCCGCTTCTTGAGTTTGCAGTACCATTCCTGGCTTATGCCCATATAACAGGCGATATATTTATCGGGTATGCGGTTGATCATCCATAGGTTATTATCATATAGGTAGCGAAGGAATTCTTCTGCGGTAGTAGATTGCCGGATAGCAAACAGGGAATATAGTTTGGAAATAATGGATAGCATTACATTCTGGTAATAGGCGGCAAAAGAAGGATACCGCATGGAAAGCTCTTCTATATTGGTACGGGAGAAACAAATCAGTTCGCCTGCTTCGAGTGCCCTGATCCCAAATTCAGATGGTTTCTGATTAAAGTAACCAATAGCCGAAAGAAAGGGATGTTCGGTATCGGAGGCAAAGCCGGTTACGCTTTCGTTCCCTTTTTCGCCGATATAAAAATTAACAAAGAGGCCTTTATTAATAAAATAGGCCTCTTTACATATCTCACCTGTCCGGAGAATATAGTCTCCTTTTTTTACTTCCAATACATGGGTGCGGCTTTTCAACTCAGACACGAATGAGACATCGTGGGCAAGTACTTCCGGGATAACCTGCAATAATCCTGTTAAGTGACTGTCCTCTATCTCCATGTTTTTCATTTTTCGAGGACGAATTCTTTCCGTCCGATCAGGTTGCCATCTGTAAATATATCTACACGGTATACACCGGGCGAGAGGAATTCTTCAATATTCCAGTACATGGTTACGGCAACTTCCTCGCCATCATATTCCACCAGCTTTTTCATGGAGTAGTTGATCTCTTTACCTTCAAATGTAAACAGGTCGCCCCGGCTTTTCATCAAAATATCATCATCCGGTTTTTTAATCCGTACATACACTGTTTTTTCACCAACCTGTGCGGTTACATTTTTGGCCAGACGGAAATCAACAACAAACTGTTCCATTTGTTTGATCTTCTTTACTGCTTTTCCACGGCCGTTTACAGGCGTTACGGAAATACCTGTTGCGTCGAGCTTACTGGCCAGGGTTACCTGTTTGGTTAGTTTTTCACGTTCTTTGGTAAGCTGGGCTGCACTGGATGCGGCTTGCTGGTATTGTCGCACAACCTGTTGGTTTTCTTCCCTTAGTTGCTGGTTTACCTGGTTTAATGAGTCGATCTGGATCACGTAATTACGCATGATCTTGCGTAAGGTTTCCAGCTCTTTTTTCAATTCGTTGATCCGGCGGGCATTGGTTGATTTTACCGTACGGAGTTCTTCCATGAGGCGTTGAACTTTTGCCTGTTCTGTGCTCAGGAGTGCAACAAGGGAGTCGTTACTTACGCTGAACTTATAGCCTTCATATTGGAGGGAAAGATCATTGAACTCATCTTCGAGCGCTTCTTTTTCAAGGTCGAAGCTTTCCACCAGGTCGATCATTTGTTTTTTCTGGTGATAGATATAATAGCCTCCGCCTGCAATAATCAGCACCAATAGTATTACGGCCATGATTAACAGGGTAAGCTTATTTATTTCTTTATTCTCTTTCTTTTCTGGTTCCATCGGTTTTTCTATGATAATAATAAGTATACAAATGTAATGTTAAATCGTGAGGCGTACGAAAGTGCTCACTGGTTATTAAAGTTTTTTAAGGAATAAGCCATTCAACGCCTTTCCTGCGGAGACAAATATAATATTTCTTATCAGTATGGGTATCATTTTTATTACTAACTTTGCGGCACTGAATTAAATATATGATTATCCGCATAATGTCCGTTGATTTATTGAACATCATATGAATGTT
>JAJPZJ010000153.1 GCA_021204405.1 Tannerellaceae bacterium
CTACCCTCTGTGACTGGTGAAGGATAAAAAACAAAAAAATTACTATGAGAGAAAAGTTGGCATATATTAAATTAATAATTAGGAAGGTCAACATTCTTTTTGTGAGAGTTGTTTTTATAATATGTAGAGCTTGATAAAGAATATTTTGCACATTTTGCATTTTAATGTGCAATTAAATGAGTATTTGTAGCTCAAGGTATTAAATAATGTGTACCTTTGGAACGTATTTTTCAAATTATATTATTTTTTCATGAAGACATTGACAATTGGAGACCTCAAGGCTCGCGTTCCCATAATCCAAGGTGGGATGGGTGTAGGAATCTCCATTTCCGGCTTAGCCTCGGCCGTTGCAAATGAAGGTGGAATCGGCGTTATCTCCGCAGCTGGTCTCGGACTTTTATATAAGAAATTATCTCCCAATTACACAGAGGCCGGCAATTTAGGGCTGGCGCAGGAAATCCGGAATGCCCGTGAAAAGGCTAAAGGGATTATTGGTGTGAATGTAATGGTAGCTCTTTCAGATTTCGCCGAACTGGTAAAAACCAGCGTGGCGGAAAAAGTGGATATTATTTTCAGTGGCGCAGGATTACCTTTAGACCTGCCTTCTTTCCTTACAAAAGATAGTGTAACCAAGTTGGTTTCTATTGTATCGAGTGCAAGAGCAGTAAAGATTATCTGCGAAAAATGGAAAATAACTACGACTATCTTCCGGATGCAGTAGTGCTTGAAGGTCCAAAAGCCGGTGGGCACCTGGGTTATAAAGAGAACCAGCTGGAAGATGAGCATTTCTCTTTGGAAGAGTTATTGCCTCAAGTAGTCCAGGAAGTGGCTCAGTTTGAAGAGAAATATAATAAACGCATCCCGGTAATTGCGGTAGGAGGCATTTATACGGGTGAAGATATTCACTGCATGATGCAACTTGGAGCATCCGGGGTACAGTTAGGAACCCGCTTCGTCACTACGGAAGAGTGCGATGCCTCGCTGGCTTTCAAGGAGAGTTACCTGCAGGCGGAAGAGAAGGATATTGAGATTATCAAGAGTCCTGTCGGTATGCCTGGACGTGCGATTAATTGTAGTTTCCTGGAAAAGGTAAAGCAGGGCTTGAAACAGCCTAAAGTCTGTCCGTTCAAGTGTATTAAAACCTGTGATATATCCAAAAGCCCTTATTGTATTGTAACGGCTTTGTATAACGCATTTAAAGGAAATTTTGAAAGCGGGTATGCTTTTGCAGGCTCCAATGCTTTTCGTGCCAACCGGATCACTTCTGTAAAGGAAACGATCAATGAGCTGGTTAACGAATGGAAAGCGAAAGTATAAATAGCTTTTATTTTGAATAAAAAGAAAAGGTCTCAGTAAACTGGGACCTTTTCTTTATCTATTTCTTTTACAGGAAGCGGTTATTTGGATACAGATTCTATATCGCTCAGTGCTATAAGTTTGTTTACAATGGCATATATGGTTAAGCCGCTGGCACTGTGTATTTGTAGTTTCCGGGCAATATTGCGCCGGTGGGTGATCACAGTGTGGGTAGACAAATAGAGTTTATCGGCTATTTCGCGGTTGGTCATTCCTTTTACCACACATACCACGATCTCTTTTTCACGGGCACTTAGTATTTGCTGTTCTTCCGTGTCTCCGGTTACTGCCTCTTCAGGTTCATTTGAATAGAGACGTTCCAGTTTGTGCCTTATTTCGTCGGCATTATCGTAAATATTGATCTGGTCGTCATAATCAGCCAGCTGCCTGTTATCGGTAAGGGCATATAGCAGAGCGAAACATTTTAATTGTTGGCATCCGCTTTCTTCCCTGATGCGTTCGATTTGTCCATAGCCGGGAAGGGTAGGGTTTATTAAAAGCAGATCCGGTTTGTGCAGGCGGAGGCTTTCCGGTATATTGTCGGTATGAGCAATTTCTATCAGTTGGATACGGAAGCCTGCCAGTCGTTTCAATAAACTTTCCAGACCATTACGCACAATCACGGATGGTTCGGCTAAAGCTATTTTCAGGTTGGTGCTCATTCATTGGTTTGTTTTTCTAAAGCTAATATTGCCGGTACAAACAGGTAATCTTCTACCCGGCTGTGGGTTGCCAGATCCTGCTCTGTGGCAAAAATATCAAATAATACACTGTTTAATAAATCACTGCCGGGACCGGGATAGTATTTGATCAGGATGTTTTTCAGTTCTATGATTTTCCTTTCAATCTGGTCGTGCCGCTTGCGGAATATATTAATATTATACTTCGGATCTTTCCGGTTATTTAATAAGTTCTTTACATAGGGAAATACTGTTTTTTCCTCATATAACATGTGTTTATTTACTTCGTCGGCATATTCGTCGAAGAATTTAGTAATTACAAAGGCCACGTCTTCACGGCATTCGCTGATCGCTTCGGTTAGTTTACGCCGTATGTGCGGCAAACGGAAGTTCAGGAAATAATCGTGGGCATTATGTAAATATACAATAAGTGTTTCGAGAGATAACTTTTTATTAACCTGGGTAAGGGGTGTGCCGGTTTCCTCAACCAGAAAGTTAACTACTGTCAGGAAGGTGAAAGTATCTACGTTATTCTGCCGGCATACTTCACCGATGTTTTTTTCACCAAATCCAAGAGGTATCCCAAAGCGGCTGATAACCAATACTATGTGGTAATTGTCGCATAGCAGGTCGCTCATTTTATCGGATTCCCAGTATATACCATTCTTATACATATTTTTTATTCCTTGTTTTTTTATTGGGTATTTCTCCGGATGTTCCCTACATAAGCTGTTTCCATATTATTTTATTTATATGCAGTATGGATTTCCGGATGTTCTGTTGTGTAAAGATAGCTTTTTCACCTGATAAAAAATCTTTTTTTATTCTAAGAAGCGGTTGCTGAACCTAAATATCACTATAAATAGGTAGGGAAAAAGTTGGAATACATATTTATAGGTATTGCCTGTTCCTTTTTTGCCTCTACTTTTGTAATCAGAAAAATAACACTATTAGTATAATCGCTATATCAAAACCTTGGCAAATTATGTAAGCATATAAGATGATTAAAAACACCGTAGTACAGAAAAGTTTTTATTGGTTATTTTCTGTATTAAAAAAGGAGCCACCCTGTGAAGAGTTGCTCCTTTTTTATTGATAGAGATTCTTATTTTATTAACACGATCCGCGAACAAATTAAAATAGTAATTTTGTTATTCATTTGGAAGATTATGGAAAAAAGTTTTTTAGTCCCTTTTTTACTTACCTTATTTGCCGGTTTGGCTACCGGCATAGGAAGTGTGATCGCCTTTTTGCCCGTCAGACCAATAAGCGGTTCTTATCGTTTTCGCTTGGTTTGTCGGTAGGTGTGATGATCTATGTTTCGTTTGTGGAGATCTTTGCCCAGGCGCAGACTACCTTATCGGCTGAGTTAGGAGATAAATCGGGTATGCTCCTGACGGTATTATTCTTTTTTGCAGGTATCTCTTTTATTGGAGTGATCGACCGGCTGGTGCCTTCATTTGAGAATCCGCATGAGGTGCGTTCTGTAGAAAGTATGGATACACCTCCTACAGAGAATAACCGGTTAATGCGTATGGGGGTGATGACGGCACTGGCTATTGGCATCCATAATTTTCCGGAAGGGATCGCTACTTTTACGGCGGCTATGAAGAATCCGGCCCTGGGGGTAGCGATTGCGGTGGCGATTGCTATTCATAATATACCGGAAGGTATAGCTGTGTCTATTCCTATTTATTATGCTACCGGCGACCGGAAGAAGGCTTTCTACTTATCTCTTTTATCCGGGCTTGCCGAGCCGGTGGGAGCGTTACTGGCCTATTTAGTGTTGATGCCCTTTATGTCGCCGGTAGTTATGGGATGTGTATTTGCCTCTGTAGCCGGGATTATGGTGTTTATTTCTTTGGATGAGTTATTGCCGGCTGCCCGTGAATATGGGGAGCATCATGTATCGATCTATGGATTAGTAGCCGGTATGGCGATTATGGCGGTGAGTTTAATTTATTGGCGTGATAAGAAACTATTATAAAACTTAGTTTCCCGTGCAGGCGGGGATCGCAAAGCAACTGGCCGTTTCAAATACAAAAAAGATATTGTAGTCTGTTCTAATGCGGTTCCCGCCTGTACGGGGAACTGTATTACAAATTCCCTTCGCTTACCTATTAAGTCTTTTTATTCTCTTTAAGATTAAAACTTACAGGTTTTTAGGAGGATAAAGTGCATCCCGCCATTCGGGTTGATCTTTCAGCCATTTGGCAAACCAGGCGTAAATGGTATTATTCCAGCGGATCCGTTTATCGTATTCAAGGATGTGATGGTCTTCGCCTTCTACCTGTACAAATTCGGTAGGCCGCCCTAGTAATTTCAGGGCTGTAAACATCTGTATACTCTCTCCGACCGGTACGTTGGTATCGGCTACTCCATGCAGGAATAAAATAGGTGTATTTACTTTGTCCGCATGGAATAATGGGCTTTGTAGTGTATACATATCCCTGGCATTCCAGGGGTAACTGTTTGCGCTGGCCAGGGCGCTGTAAGAGTAGCCCCAGTAGCCTTCGCCCCAATAGCTGGTTATGTCGCTGATTCCGGCATGCGACATGGCTGCTGCAAAGATATCGGTTTTTGTTTGCAAAGTCATGGTCATGAATCCCCCGTAAGAGGCTCCCATACATCCGATCTTCTCTTTGTTTACAAATGGGTGGGCTTCGCAGAATTTTTTGGTGCCTTCAATTATTTCATCGGCTGTTAA
This sequence comes from Tannerellaceae bacterium, assembly GCA_021204405.1. Classification (GTDB taxonomy): domain Bacteria; phylum Bacteroidota; class Bacteroidia; order Bacteroidales; family Tannerellaceae; genus JAJPZJ01. Next base: position 4,744 of record JAJPZJ010000153.1, read on the forward strand.
CTTGCCCTAAGCATTTACGTGGCGGGCTGAAAATTCCTGTCCGAATCCGGTAGCTCCACTGGGCTGTACAATATACGCGATGAAGCCCATACCTGCATACACGTGGGAAGGATAACGGCTTTCCAACAGGCGGGCAGTAGGAGTAGTTCCGCCGTAATAGTTGACGATCATCGGATATTTTTTACCGGGATCGAAATGAAGGGGTAAATAATAGCGGCCGTAGATAGTATCGCCTGCTTCTGAAACGAAATTCCAGTCGTGGGTTTCGCCTAATTGGATATTTTTTAATATTTCTTCTGACAGGTCTTTCAGGCAGGTCGAACTATTTTTCAGGTTATAGCTATACAGGCGGTGGGAATTAGAGATGCCCATACCGAAATAGGTTAGCTCACTGGCCTGGTGGGCTAGGTCGAAATCAAGCACAATTTCCTCATTCACAGGAATCGTTCTGATGGTTTTTTTATCCGGGGAAAGTGTGTACAGCCTGACATAATCTTTATCTTTTGCTAGGAAATAGATTTGATTATCTGTTTTATTCCACACCATCTGTCTGTCTACGGACGGGTCGAATTCTTTGGTAAGGGGTGTTACGTTTTGTGAAGCAATGTGGTAAAGGAAAAGTTGTCCGTCGCCGGTGTTAGATGTTTGCCCTTCCCTGATATTTAGTCCGATTCCATCGAATGCATCTCCCGACCCGGCGATAAGCAGGTGTTCGGCATCCGGAGAAAATAGGGCACGATTGATGAATGTAGCACTTTTAAAAAGTGTATCGGTCTACATGGTGTGCAGGTCCATCCGGTAAAGGGATAAACGTCTGAACGAGCGCTCCGTGAGGAACGGGTCCATGCAGCTAAACAGCAGGTAACGTCCGTCTGCTGAGATATCGTTGATGAGGGTTGAAGTATAACCGTAAGTCAATCGTTGCAACATCCCTGTAGACAGGTCATATTTATGGATAAAATTGCGGTTACGCCAGCCGGGTTGCCGGTCGTTAGGAACAAGTATTTGTTGTAGGTCTTTCCGTTCTTCCGGACCTTTTTCCCGGATCGTAAAAAGTAAATAGTTCTCGGTCGGCGAGAAGATAAAATTACCTTCAGGCAGGTCTTCGGATAAAACTGTTTCTATCCGTGATACCGGGTCGACCTTTACCAGCTCTTTTCCTTTCATTCCCCGGCGGGTATAGTAAAATTGATTACTGCGGGGCATCCATTTTATTTCTTTGGCACTTCCGTCGTAACGTACCACTACTTGTCCGGTAGTGTGTTCTATTACTTCGGTAAACTCTTTTTTATCTCCTCCGTTAAACACCTCCAGGTATTTGGCTATGATATATTTACCGTCCGGAGATATTGTGGCCGATTGAAATCTTTTTCCGTCGGTTACGTCATTGAGGGTATATGTTCTTACCGGATCAGTTGTAGTTTTAACTTGGGCATCTCCTTTAGGTTCATACGTTACCTTAAGGGTATTACTTTCTTTCCCACCGGATAGATATTTGATGGTAACTTTATACTGCCAGGGCTCCAGTGTGAGATTTATTTTTTTCGTTAGTAACCGTTTGTTTCTTATTATTGATATAAACTTCCATCCATTCGGGTCCGCTGATATGTAAAGTTCCGTCCGTATATCTGTCGCTGGTCAGATAGCATGTAAGCAGATGGAGGGCATATCCTTCTCCGTCCGGCAGGAGTAGTTCTCCGTCCGGATTTGCTTTTATTATATTCCGGTTTGCTGAGTCTGCTTTTCTGATAAGAATGTATTTAATAATTCTTTTTCCGAGAACTTCTGTCCGTTCACATTCGCATCGTCCACCAGAAAGGGTGTATTAACACTGAAAGGGCCTGCATGGTTGTATTCGTGTACCGGGAAGTTTTTTGCGGTAAGTGTATACCATGATAGGAAAGTAATAAGAAGAAATGTGTATTTGTTTGTCATAGGATATAGAGTTGAAAAATATGATACAATAATAGTTAAATTTATTGATAGGTACAAGTCGGTAACTTTCTTCTTTAGCTATACTTAGGAGTAAATTTAATATATTAATAATCTTAGGG
>JAJPZJ010000112.1 GCA_021204405.1 Tannerellaceae bacterium
TCCGACTTTAAATCCAGAATTTATAATAGGACATTATGCGGATAATCATTTAATTAATATTAATTACCAGTAGATTAACAAAAACCAACCATACAATCAACCATTTACCAGCTACAAATTAAACTACCCATTAATTGTTAATATTCCTAAAAGAAAGAAAAGGTATTAGGATTTTAACCTATTTTTGCACAGTTTTAAAAAGATAAAGGTTAATTTTATGTTAAATATATTTCTATAACTAACTTAACAGATAAACATATGAAAATAAAGTTTTTTACACTAGCCTTGCTATTCTGCAATATTTTTACAATCGCTGCACAGGAGTTTACTCCTAAAGTAGGATATAGTAGTGAACCCGGATATAAAACAACTTTCAAAAAGAATAAATTCAAAGACAACTGGTTTATCTCCGCAGGTGTCGGAGCAGGTATATTGTTTGGCGACCAGAACGACAAAGCCAGCTTCAAAGACCGCCTGAACACCAACCCTCACCTGGCCGTTGGTAAATGGGTAAACCCTTACTTTGGTATGCGGGCTTATTTCTCAGGAGGTGTATTACACGGCTTCGAAGGCAACAATGCCGAATTCATGCAACACAATAAATTTGTAGCCGGACACCTGGATTTTATGTACGACATTACCAACCACCTGGGTACATACAATGAAAAAAGAGTATTCCGTGTAATCCCCTGGATTGGTATGGGATATGCGCAACGCTTCAAAAACCAGGATATTTCCCGCACAGAATCACCCTCACTCAATACAGGTATCCTGCTGGCATTCCGCCTGTGTAACCGCATCGACCTGAATCTGGAAGCACAAGGCTACCTGCTGAACGAACAATTCAACCGTGTAGATATAGGTAAACTTTCGGATGGGATTGTACAGGTAAGCGCAGGCCTTACCTATAAGCTCGGTAAAACAACTTTCGAGGTGGCCGAATCGATGGATTATGCACTTCTGAATGAGCTGAACGACCAAATCAACCAACTGCGTGCACAAAATGAAGAGCTAAGCCTACGTCCGGAGTTCTGCCCCGAATGTCCCCAGGTTTCAGAACCGGTACAGGTAAAAAAACAATATGGCGAAAACCTGGTACACTTTCGTATCGGTAGCTCAAAAATTGAGAAAGACCAGGAAGCAAATATATACAATGCAGCCAAACATATTAAAGAAGCGGGTACAGCAGTGAAAGTAAAGGTAACCGGGTATGCAGATAAGAAAACCGGAACTCCGGGCTTCAATATGCAACTCTCAGAGAAACGGGCAAAAGCGGTAGGCAAAATGCTAACCGAAAAATACGATGTTCCTTCCGGCCTGATTACCTTAGATTGGAGCGGCTCTGAAGAACAGCCTTTCGAAGAAAACAACTGGAACCGTATTGTGATTATTACGATCAGCGAATAATCCCATTCAAAGATATGGTTTGATAAAAGGAGACTGTCCGCAAAAACAGAAATAGTTCCCCGGATTGACCGGAGATCGCATTAACACCACCTTTTCCTTTCTTTTTATAAATGAAATGAGTAGTTCCAATGCGATCCCCGCCTACTCGGGGAACTATTTACTTTTTTGTTTTTATCCAAACATACTTTCCGGACCCTCCCCTTTTCATTACCTTCTGTAACCATTATCAAAATAATATACATTCAGGCCATAAGGCTTACATATGCTAGCCTCCGGCGATGCCAGGGGCTGGTAAGTTTCCTGATACTCCTGTTGTTTTATAGATATATCCTTAAAGGAATTCAGGCAATCGAAAATTAGCCCTTGCCAATAATTTTAGGGAATGAGTGTATAAAGCAATTCCCGGAGAGGAATGTAAGCAATCGAAGAAGACCGGTCCTGGCCCATAGCCTAAGGGTAAGCCAATAACAATCCTCGGCGGGGATTTAGCAATCGAAGACCGGCCCTAGGCGATAGCGCAGGGTTGGGTGAGCAGTAATACCCTGCAAGGGTGTAAAACAATAGCCCAGGGTTGAGTGAGCAGAGCGAGCAGTACCCTGGGTACAAGTGTGTATTATTTCAACCCCGCAGTGGGTTGCATATTGACCCGGGAAAACTCCTTAGGGTAGAAATGAAACCCTTACAAGGTTTTTCAGTTTATTGTCTCCTTACCCAGGGTACCGCTCGCTACGCTCACTTAACCCTGGGCTATTAGCTAAGGCCGATCTACGAGTGCTTTTAACCCTTGCAGGATGTACGCCCGAAATATCGATAGTTTTTATTTCATTCCGGCAACTGCTTACAGGCTATTCATGGATCTATTCATCTTTTAACACCTCTTAATCCGTAATGCCATAAACATTTTAAAAATAGCCCTTGTTTGAATCATACTGAGATTTGTAATCATAGAATATTAATTCGATAAAACAAGTTCAATTATGATTCATAATATTTTCCGGCACCGGATTATTTAGACGACCTGCATTTAAGCCAGGGTACGAAAAAGTACCTCAAAGTGCTCAATGCGGGCGATACACCAGTTGAATCGTTGCCTGTTGACAAGGCGCGTGATGTATTGATTAACGCTCAGAAGTCGGTCGATGTAGATGTTTCGGGGATCGACGAGTCCGAAAAAATAATCCGCGTAGATGATCAGTCAATAAAATTGAACATTGTACGGCCACAGGGAGTATCGGAAAAGCTGCCTGTGTTTATATTTATCCATGGAGGTGGCTGGGTGTTAGGGGATTATCCGACACATAGACGGTTAGTACGCGACCTCGTCGTTGAATCGGGGGCTGCTGCTGTTTTTGTGAATTATACGCCTTCGCCGGAAGCTCATTTCCCGGTAGCTATACATCAGATTTATCAGGCTACGAAATAGCTCGCCGCAAATGGAGATGAAATTAATGTAGATTCAACACGTTTGGCTGTTGTTGGCAATAGTGTTGGCGGAAATATGACGATCGCTACCTCGTTGTTGGCGAAAGAAAACAACGGTCCTGAAATTAAATTGCAGGTATTGATGTGGCCGGTTGCTGATGCGCGTTGTAATACCGTATCTTGGAAAGTGTACGGGAAACAACGGTTCCTCACGGATTCACTGATGAAGTGGATGTGGGATAATTACACAACAGATCCACTGGCTCGCATGGACATACATGCTTCTCCATTACAAGCTACTTTAGAGCAGTTAAGTGGTTTACCACCTACACTGATAGAAGTGGCGGAGAATGATATATTGAGGGACGAGGGTGAAATACTGGGCCGTAAATTAGACGAAGCCGGTGTAGAAGTAACTACGATTCGTTTGAATGGTGTTGTTCATGACTGGGGGCTGTTAAACGACTTTGCCGATATGTTCGAGATCCGTACCTATATCACCATGACAGCTGCTATGATCAGAAAATATCTCAGCTAATATATTTTCTATATACCAAAAAGATGCGGGCAGGAAACTTTTCCTGCCCGCATCTTTTTGGTATACCTGCCAGTTACCTTCCTTTAAGGCATTTGTATAGTAAAATCTATTTCATTCCTGGTATGGCTGGCCACATCGGCTAATCCGAATGCAAGCGGATGGATATTTGCCTGCCAGTCAGCCATTCCCTGCTTATAGGCTTCTATCGCCTCCATATTTCCTTGTAACACCTGTACTTCCTTCTTATGGTTGAAATATATATACGAGAAACCGGCCTCAGCTATCCATGCCGCTTCCTCTTCCGATAAAGCCTGGTTTTGGATCACCTTGTCTACAGCTACCCGCAGTTGGCGCGAATCAGTATCCAACTCAACCACCAGCAGCCCTAACGTTCCAAATGTTACCCTGCTTACATACGAAATACTCCTGGCTTTATCTGTCTCTTTTACTGGTTCATTGATAAGAGGTAGCTCCCTGGGGATATCCATCACCAAATCAAACGCCGTATGCTTATAAATATAGATCATACCAAAATTCCGGCTCATCTCTTTTTCCGTAAACGGACTACCCGATACCAATTCATCCAGTCCGATTCCCATATTGACCATACCAATGGCATATAACTGTTTGTAGTCATAAAACTCAGTTGTACCGTTATCAGACTCAAAAGAAATACTTTGTTGCGGATTCTGAGAAAGAATGTATTGAACCATTTCCTGCTGGCCTTCCGGCGAAGGGATATAAGTTTTTGCCACATTACTTACGGCAGCAGAGGTTGAAACGGTAACAGGGTTAAACGTATAGCCTGTAAAGGCAGTTATATCCGGATAAGCCCCGGCATGCCGGCCAAGCAGGTTACCTATATATACCTTTTCCCCTATTCCGGAATTGACAAATAAGCTATATAACTTCATTTCATACCAGTCGCGATTGGAATTAAAGCCCATCTCATTATATTGGGAAAAAGGTAATAGCGGCGTTCGTAAGATATCCCCCAATCTATACTGGTTAATTACCAAGGTTTCCATCAGCTCTTCCGTCCTGAATACAAGGCTGGCACCTCTCCCGCTCTTCTGCCGGTGTGCGGCAACGTTAATAACGATGTCGGCCGGTCCATCCCCGGCAAGTTGGGAAACGGATATCCAATCCGGTATTTCAACAATCTTCCAGGGTTGGTTGGTGATTACCTTCGCATGCAGGGTGCCCCCTTCTACCGAGACTCCTATTCCAGGTGTAGCCTCTATTTTCAGGTAAGGTTTTGAGCCGTCGAGCCCCAACTGTGTAATATCGAGGGTAACACTCCGGCTGCCACAGGTAAAAGTGAGGGTAGCATACCGGGTAGTCGTATCCAGGTTCTTTTCAACCTGAAGATAGACAATTTGCGGCGACTCAATCCCACCGGCAGGTGAAACAACTACCCAGTCAGGTATCTCCTCCACTGTCCAGCCGGCACTGGCCGTAACAGTTACCAACTCGTCTCCACCGGCATAATCAACCGTAACCGACGTTTTATCCAGTTCCAGGATTTCACTCTCATTCTCTTCTTTCTCACACGATACAATAAAAAGCCCTGTACTAAAAGGAACAGGCTTAAAAGGAGTTTGTTAATATTCATTTATATTCTTATTTAAATAGGTATAGCTTCCTGCCAAAAGTAGTGAAAAACTTTCTTTGCTTCCTGCATATCCGGCTAAAATAAATAATTATGTTCGTTTCTTTTAAAGCGGTAGCGGCTCCGGGGTAAAGGAAAGGCATCCTGGGTGGTTAGCTCCCACCTTAACAACATTTCCACCATTCTGTAAGACAGTTGCTGTTCCACCCCAAAAGGCGCAGGTACAAGGGAAGTATAGAAATCGGTCGCCTCCAGGAAATGGTATTGAGCGGATAGCCTTCGCGTTGCAACAGGTCTGCCCGCTGCTGGTCTGTCATAATAAGGAGGATATTGGGTTGTTTCTTTTCCTGTGCCGGAAGAGATAAACATGTGGTAAAGGAGGTGGCAACGCCTACCAAAAGCCCGCTATGCTTTTTTGTTTCCTTCCAAAAGTTATTTTTCATGGTCTAACTATATCTTACATTGAGTTTAACCCCGAAATATATAACTTTTAGATGATATCTCCCCTATTCCGGACGGTATATTTGTTTGCGGCGGAAGCAGGAGCTGGTTCACCCACGCAGGTAGGGCCGGTAAATGAGGTACGGAGCGTTACCGGGTGAGGCACGGAGCGTTGCAGCTTCTCCCAGGAAACTCCGGCACCCGCCGTGCCTGATCCAACCACGCTCCGTGCCTCATTTTGCCAGCCCCCGTGTCTCCATGCAGATACCCTGACGGGAGAAAAGTGATTTAAGAAAAAATAACACTAACAATAATACACAAATAATAGAAAACGGGACATAGACAAACAAGTAATCTACTGATTACCAATAGTCAAAAATTACAGAAATGCACCAATTCGTGTGATTTTTTATATGCCTTTTTTATTCAAATTTGCATTATATGTTCCTAATAGCCTCTATAATTTAACATCTAAAAAAAGAGAATGCCCATGAATTGCTATGATTTAGTGAGAAAGATGAGAAACATACGTGAGTGGTATACCCTCACCATAAACGAACAAGCCCTTTATTATGAGTTGGTATTTGTATGTAATGAGAAAAGATGGGTAGAATACTTCCCCTGTTCGAACAAATGGCTGGCCAGTGTTTTGAATATATCGGAGCGGTCGCTTATAAGGCTACGCAAGCGACTGTGGGAATGTGGATTGATTAGTTACCGGACAGGAAAAGGACGGCGGTCCATTACCTTTTACTCTTTAACTATTGACCTGGCAACCGGTGCCAGACTTTCACAAAATATCGATTCTCCTGTACCCAAGTATGAGGAATCGGCAAAGGAAATAAAGAGCCTGTAAGCATCCCTGGTGATACACATGACGACATAGGTAGCGACGTAGGTAACGACACAGGTAAGGACAGGAATGCCGACAGGAATGCCGACAGGAATAGCGCCACAGAGTCAGCCTTATATAAGACTAAGACTAAAACAAAGACTAATATTAATTCTTACAATTTTCAAAAAAAATAAAAATCAATCCCAATATTTCCGCCAGGCTTACCTGAGTACCAAACGGAAGCTTGCAACGGGGTATAAACGGTTTGGGAAAAGCTTTGCCGGTTTCTACCAGGTAGCCTGCTTATTGTACTGCCGGATGCTATTGGTACGTCACGGCTTAACCACGGAAGAAATCACCAGATTAAGAAAGCCAGCCTATTTTTCTTCACTAACCCTATTGTACGCTGATTTTATACATACTGCTGCGATTCCCGTTTTGCAGATTCAGCACATAGATACCTGTTTTCAGGGTATGCCTGTAGGTGCCGTCTATCTTTTTATGAAGCAACACATTTCCTGCCAGGTTTACAATGGA
>JAJPZJ010000133.1 GCA_021204405.1 Tannerellaceae bacterium
AACATTCATATGATGTTCAATAAATCAACGGACATTATGCGGATAATCATTTTAATTTATTAGGGGCAAACCACAGGCTTTTGAGCCATTTCGACATGTGCGTATGTATTGCATCGTGCGATACATGGAATGGCAACAGGTAGGAGAGTTGTATCAACCGCTCTGCATGTGCATTGGCTTCGATCAGGGGTGTGTTACAATAGGGGCATTCGGTGGTGTGGATATGCTCTTCGAAAGTTGACTCGGCTCCACACTGGCGGCAGTTGATCACTTTTACGTCCCGGTTGTGTAACTCTTCCATCTGGCCTACATACTCGAGGAAGTCGAGTTCTTCCACTTCCTCTACTTCATGTACATCGATTTGGGTATACGAACCGCAATGGCCGCAATGGAGCGAATCAGTGCCCGGCTTATAAGTGAGCGGGGCACCACACGATTCGCAGCTATAGATGTCGGAAGACTGGTTTACCTCTGGGTCAATCTGTAATTCTTCCATCGTATGTGCCAGTTACGGTTGGGGGATTGGGGGAAGTGTATGAGCAAACAGATGTGCCAGTTCGGCCTGTGAGCCTGCGGCTTCCCATCCGGGCATACCATTTTTCCATACCAGGGTATCGCGGGTCACTTGTTGTTGTGCAACCAATGCCGGTAAGGCAGATACCTTATAGGGGCCTGCCTGCTGTCCGCCTACGGCCACAAAATATTCTGCTTCTGTTGGCAGGGGAGGAGGCACTGCTCCGGGTGCAGGAGGTGGGGTGGTAGCAGCGGTTGCCTGGTTTGCCATCATCTGGGTCATCTGGTTCGCCATAGCCATCCCGGCTCCCAGTCCCATGCCCATCCCGGCTGTACCCGAAGGGTTTCCGGCAGCTGCTTCCATGGCTTTGGCGGCTTTCATCCGGGTGAGTTTGTTGAGGTCTATTTTATCCAGGCGGCTCAGTTCGAAAATCTCTTTTTTCACTTCGTCCGGCATGGAAATATTTTCGATCAGGAATTTAGTAACCTCCATACCATAGGCGGCAAAATCGTCGTGCATATAGTTGAAGATCGTATCCGACAGCTCGTTGAGGTTAGCTGCATATTTCTCGATCGGCAGGTTGATCTCACCGGTTGCATCGGTAAAGCGGGTTACGATAATGCTTTTGAGCTGTTCACTGATATGTGAAGTAGTAAATAGCTGGTTGGTACCTACGATCTCGCGGATAAAGGTGCCGGCATCGGTTACCTTAAAAGTATATATACCGAAAGCCCTTAGTTCTACCATTTCGAAGCGGTCGTCATTCAAGATAATGGGCGTACGCGTGCCCCATTTCTGATCGATAAAATTACGTGTGCTTACGAAATAAACTTCGGCCTTGAATGGACTGTTAAAGCCATACTTCCATCCCTGGAGGGTAGAAAGGATAGGGAGATTTTGTGTGCTGAGGGTATAGGTACCAGGGGTAAATGTATCGGCGATCTGCCCCTCGTTTACAAATACGGCGATCTGCCCTTCACGCACCACCAATTTTGCATTGTTTTTGATCTCATTATTATGACGTTCAAAACGATGAACAATCGTATGCTGGGTATTATCGAGGAATTCAATTATATCGATTAATTCCCCTTTCAATTTTTTAAAAAAGCTCATATCGTCAAAATCCGGATTAGTTAAACATTTATATAAGCTCCAAAGATATACAGAATTTTTGGGTCGGCGATAAAAATGCAGGAATTCCGGAAGCAGGGTAAAAAAGATGAGTTTTAAACAGTCATGGCCGGAAGATTTTTTGAGTCCTGACAGGACGGCATATTAAAACCAGCTATTATACATGTTTTATGCTGTGCTTACAGCACTCCCATATAGTTCATTTTTATCACTCTGGGCTAGGATAGAACGCCCCAATGAGACTTAATATTCAGATTGGTTAGTTAAATGAGTAAGATAGTTTACCTGGTTAAACTTCTTTCTATTCCTCTTTGCCAGTCTTTAGTCAGGTTGAGCAATAACGCTATTTCAGTTTGCCATACATTTGTGGTGATAACTCATTTTATTCATCTTAAAAATTTAAATGTATGTCAGTAAAATTCAGACTTGTGAAAAGAAAAGTTTTGTTAGGTGAGGATGCCGGTAAAGAAAAAATGTATGCGTATGCGAAAAAAACGAACACTACCGATGTGGCTAAACTGGGAAAACTGGTGGGGCACGCTCCAGTCTTTCGGAGGCTGATATCAAGAGTGTGATCGATTCGTTGATCTGGGTGATGGGGTTGGAACTTGCTTCGGGGGCGACCGTGCGGTTTGGTGATTTCGGAACCTTCTGCCTTACTCTGAAAAGTAAAGGAGTCGAACCGGACGAGAAGTTTACGGCTCATAAGATCAAAAAGGCACGTATTCGTTTTACACCTGGTGTAAACCTGTTGAAGGAGGTGAGGGATGTGACTTTCGAACCTGATGATGTAAAGGAAGTAGAGGCTGAGTGTGACAGGCCACATACCATCTGATATGCGGGAGATTGACCTGTTAGTGATCCATTGTTCGGCTACCCGGGAAGACAGGGGGTATACAACCGAACAGTTGGAAAGAGACCATAAGGCGCGCGGATTCCTGCGCGCCAGTTATAATTTCTATATCCGGAGGAATGGGGAAATTGTTCCGTTACGCCCGCTGGAAATGGTGCCGGCACATGCTACCGGGTTTAACAAACGGAGTATCGGGATCTGTTATGAAGGAGGATTGACAGCTACCGGTAAAACGGCTGATACCCGGACGATCTTACAGAAAGAAAGTCTGCTGCTTTTATTAAAGTTATTGTTGGCGGCCTTTCCGGGTAGCTGCATTTGCGGACACCGCGACCTGTCACCCGACCGTAACGGTGATGGGTTAATTACACCCGACGAATGGCTTAAAGCGTGTCCCTGTTTTGATGCCACGGAAGAATATAAAAACTTAACAACCTACTGAATATGTTAACCACCAGACCGGTAGCTGCAAACCGGAACAGAAAAAAGAACCGTAATTCAATGCGGGATTCACAGCTTACCTTACAATTGTTTATGGCTGTAATTCTTTCCGTAGGTGGTATGGCGTTGCTTTTTATGGGTTTCTGGTGTAGCCCGGTGGGTGAGATTGATAACTCCGTACTGATTGGCTTCGGCGAGGTGGCTACCTTTGCCGGAGCTTTGTTTGGGGTGGATTGGAAATATAAACGTGCAATCGCACGTATGCAGTCTCCGGAACAGCAGGGGGATTGAGTGCTTTTGTGGAAAGTGTACGGATAAGTGCATACTAGTAGCCCGGAGTTTATAAACTGCTCCGGGCTACTAGTATTTTAGAATAATTTGTCAGGGTATTCGCCGGCATCAACCAGTGCCTGGATTTTATCAACTACTCCCTGGCGGTCGTCGGCATAGGTTACCCCAAACCATTTGGAGGTAGTATCCAATACTTTTACCCGGGCAGTACCGCTGGTGATCAGTTCGTTCACCATAAGTGGAATAAAATATTCACTTTTCAGGTTATTGATATTTTCCTGTAGGAACTTTTTGAAGAATGCTTCCGAATAATCGAAATAGTCGGGGGTAAAGCCCCACATATTCATGGAAACAGGGGTATTCTCATCGAGTATCACCTGTTGTCCGTTTTCATCTGTAAACTGGATATCACCGTTTATCCGTTCGATAGCCGTACGTTCTACTACACCGGTAAGATAGCCTTCTTCATTGGTTTTACATACACCCCGGGCTACTGAACCGCTTTCGCTCAGTGTATTGCCTACCCGGTAACCGACCATGCAGTAGTCGTTTTGTTTTCCAGCCATATCCGTTAGTACTTTACCCAGTACGGCAAAGCTATCCCGCCCATAGAAATCGTCGGCATTGATTACGGCAAAAGGTTCTTTGATTACATCTTTACCCATCAGTACGGCATGATTGGTACCCCAGGGTTTTTCGCGGCCTTCGGGGCAGGTAAAACCTTCGGGCAGGTTGTGGATATCCTGGAATACCACTTCTACCGGGATATGGTTTTCATATTTGGATATGATTTTTTCACGGAAGTCTTTTTCGAAGATTTCGCGGATCACGAACACGATTTTACCGAATCCGCCGCGGATGGCATCGAAAATAGAGTAATCCATAATGGTTTCTCCGTTAGGGCCTAGTCCGTCTAACTGTTTTAATCCTCCGTAGCGGCTTCCCATGCCTGCCGCCAGTACAAATAATGTAGGTTTCATGACTTATTAATGGTTTTAAAAATATGTAATATGTTATTTGCGCAAAAGTAACGAAACTATTACTCTATTACAATATATCGTGTAATTATTACGAATGTAGGAACTTTTTCGCTTTTAATGTAGGAACTTTTTCGCTTTTTGTGTACCTTTGCACCCAGAATCAAAAGAATAAATAAACGTTTGACAGAATGAAAAAGGTAAATCTTTTCCCATTACTTGCTGCCGGGATGGTAAGCATGGCCGGATGCGGGGGCTCTACTCCTACAACAACAACCGGTAAAAAACCAATTGATATTGCCAATATGGACACCACGGTAACTCCGGGTACCGATTTTTACCAGTATGTCTGTGGTGGATGGATCGCCAATAATCCACTTAAACCTGAGTTTGCCCGCTACGGTTCATTTGATCAACTGCGGGAAGAGAACCAGGAGAAATTACGTATACTGATTGATGAATTGGCTGCACAGACACATCCTGTGGGAAATGTAGCACAGAAGATTGAGGTTCTTTATGAAATGGGACTCGATAGTGTAAAGCGGAATGACGAAGGGTTTGACCCGGTAAAAGACCAACTGGCTGCTATTAATAAAATTGCTACCAAAGCCGAGCTTTCCAAAATGGTAGCGACCTTGCATAAGGAGGGTATCTTCCCTTTCTTTGCACTTTTTGTAAGTGCCGACCAGAAAAACAGTATGATGAATATCGTACAGCTTTCGCAGGCAGGTATGGGGATGCGCGACCGTGATTATTACCTGTTGCAGGATGAGGGGACTACCCGTATCCGTGAGGCTTATAAGAATTATATCCGCCAGTTGTTTACCCTCACCGGTAATTCGCCCGAACAGGCCGAAGCTGCTATGGAGGCGGTTATGAAGATAGAGACCGGTATTGCAGAGGTGGCTTTCAGCCGCGTAGAGTTAAGGGATTCACAGCGAAACTATAATAAGATGCCATTGGGTGAGTTTAAGGCGCAGAGTGAATTCCTGGATTGGAATATCTACTTTGAAACATTGGGACTGGATTCAATTCCGGAGATTAACCCACGCCAGCTTCCGGTCTACGAAGGGATGCACAACCTGATGAAGCATGTCTCTATCGATGAACAGAAATATTATCTTACTTACAATTTGCTGAGTGCAGCAGCTCCTTATCTGAGTGATCGCTTTGAAGAGGCTAACTTCGAATTTTATGGCAGGGTTATGTCGGGTAAGGAAGAGCAACAGCCTCGCTGGAAAAGGTCGCTGGAAACCGTGAACAGTGCTTTGCCGGAAGCTGTGGGACAATTGTATGTAGAGAAATATTTCCCTGCTTCTTCTAAAATGCGTATGCAGGAATTGGTTGCTAACCTACAGGAGGCACTCAGTGAACGAATTAATACGCTGGAGTGGATGAGTGATGAGACGAAGGTAAAGGCGCAGGAGAAACTGTCTACTTTTATTGTAAAGATCGGTTATCCGGATAACTGGCGTGATTATAGCGGGCTTGAGATCAAAAATGATTCTTATTGGGCGAATGTGCGCCGGTCGGGTATTTTCGATATGGATTATATGCTTTCGCAGGCCGGACAGCCGGTTGACCGTAGTAAGTGGCGGATGAGTCCGCAGACGGTAAATGCTTATTATAATCCGACCACCAACGAGATTTGCTTCCCGGCTGCTATCCTGCAACCTCCTTTCTTTAATCCGGAGGCTGATGATGCGGTGAATTATGGTGCCATCGGGGTCGTGATCGGGCATGAAATGACCCATGGGTTTGATGACCAGGGAAGAAATTATGATAAGGATGGTAACCTGACCGATTGGTGGACAGCCGAAGATGCTGCCCGTTTTACCGAACGTGCCGATATATTGGTAAAGCAGTATGATGATATTGTTGTGATAGATACGGTACATGCCAATGGCCGTTTGACGCTGGGTGAGAATATTGCCGACCAGGGTGGCCTGCTGGTTGCCTACCAGGCTTATATGAATACGTTGAAAGGGAAAGAAAAGCCTGCTCCGATAGACGGGTTTACGGCTGAACAACGGTTCTATCTGGGGTATGCTGCTTTATGGGGACAAAATGTGCGTCCGGAAGAGATCCTGCGCCTTACTAAAATAGATCCGCACTCGTTGGGAAAATGGCGTGTAAATGCTGCCGTACGGAATATTGATACGTTCTATGAGGCATTTGGTATTACGGAGGGAGAACCGATGTTTATGCCGGTGGAGGATCGGGTGACTATCTGGTAAGGGTGTTATATATTATAAATAAATGGGCTGTTGTTAATATGCGACGGCCCATTTATTTAATAAAGTGGAGAAGAGGGTATTTGCATTCAGTCCTATCGGGACGTACTATCCTAGCCCAGGGCATTGCCTAGTTGTGTTCAGAATATTTTATAGAAAACGTAAATAGTTATATAACATGATTTTATCTGTTCCCCGCGCAGGCGGGGATCGCACCGGAGAAGTCTGTTTCAGTATTAAAAATAG
>JAJPZJ010000159.1 GCA_021204405.1 Tannerellaceae bacterium
AAACATTCATATGATGTTCAATAAATCAACGGACATTATGCGGATAATCATTTAGAATTAATATCCGGCAACAAAGGTCATGGATAAACAGTAACAAATCAATACCTGTTTTTGGGGAAATACATTCTATAATTAATATTTGTTATATCTGTTTCAGATTTAAGTTTATCTTTGGATGTTTCTAAACTTGACCCGATGTTATTCGAAAAGTCTTTACCTAAGTTTGACCTCCCTGTCGATTTCCTTGCTGCAGACGAGGTATTTAGCGACATACTAACCTATTACAGTAAATTTCCCTGTAAGATTAAGTCGCTTATTTTTGTTATGTGCAAACAAGGCAGTATCCGGGCGAATATCAACCATAAAGAATACACAATCGTACCGGGCGACTTTGTAACCCTGATCCCGAACACATTTATACAGATCCATGAAGTAAAAGGAGAGGTAAAACTTATTTTTGCAGGCTTTTCCTCCGGGTTTATAGAAGAGATGTTTGTACAGCCTACCCAACTCAACTTTTATCCTAATATCTGGGAATACCCCCTTTTCCATCCTTCGGAAGAGGTATATAATTTCTATAACAAATATTTTACTTTACTGATTAATGGAAGTATCCATCAAGAGATCAGCTTTAACCGGCATGCGCTGAAAGGTATCTTGTTATTTATTGCCGGGCATTTGGCCACAGCTTATAAAAAGTATTTCCAGGGAACAGAACATAAACTGGGTAGAGGCAACCAGATACTAAGGGATTTTTTACGGTTGTTGCACGAGAATTACCAGACCGAACACAGTGTCTCTTTCTATGCGGAAAAATCCAACATTACGTTCCAGCACTTTTGTAAAACGATTAAACAGGTATCCGGTAAAACCCCTTCGGAGATTATCAATAACTTCCTGATTATGGATGCTAAATCCTATTTAAAATCGAGTTCCCGGTCGGTGAAGGACATCGCTATTTCCCTGGGCTTCCAGAATACCAGTTTCTTCTCCAAATTCTTTAAAAGCCATACGGGGATGACGCCACAGGAGTATCGTAATAAATAGGAATAGATGTATTATCCCCATAGAGGGGTATAATGTAACTAACTCAATACAACTCGAGAAGGATTGAATTGCTGAAGGGGATCTCCTGACCAGTCTTGGCCGGAAGGTCTTTAGCGTGCTGTAAGCACGATCTATTCTAGCCTAGGGCGGCAGCCCTGGGTTTAAAATGAACACAAGGATTGAGTTCTGAAGGGACGGCATAATAGAAATTTGATCCTATGTATATTTTTATGCCGTGCCTACAGCACTCCGATATGATTATACTCTTACTACCCAGGGCTGCCGCCCTGGACTAGAATAGATCGTGCTTACAGCACGCTAAAGACCTTCCGGCCAAGACTGGTCAGGAGATCCCCTTCAACTTGTCCAACCTCTTCGAAAAGATGCCCGCCAGGGCGTCTCTATATAACGAAAAGGGTTGCACGGAACTAGTTCCGTGCAACCCTTTTCGTTATTATATCAGGTGATCTTAATCCTGTAATTTAGCTGAGATAAACTCGCGGTTCAAACGGGCAATGTTAGAGATAGAGATATCTTTCGGACATTCCATTTCGCAGGCACGTGTATTGGTACAGTTACCAAAGCCCAGTTCATCCATTTTAGCTACCATGGCTTTCGCACGGCGTGCAGCCTCTACCCTACCTTGCGGCAACAAGGCCAACTGGCTTACTTTGGCAGAAACGAACAGCATAGCCGAACCATTCTTACAGGCAGCAGCACAGGCACCGCAACTGATACAGGCAGCCGCATCCATCGCCAGGTCGGCATCTTTCTTTGGAATAGGGATTGCATTGGCATCAGGTACACCACCGGTATTGACCGATACGAAACCACCCGCCTGTATGATCTTATCATACGCATTCCGGTCGACCATCAGGTCGCGGATTACCGGGAAACCGGCCGAACGCCAGGGTTCGATCGTAATAGTAGCTCCATCTTCGAATTTACGCATGTGCAACTGGCAGGTTGTAGTGCTCTGGTCGGGTCCGTGCGGATGGCCGTCGATATACAAAGAGCACATACCGCAGATCCCTTCGCGGCAGTCATGGTCAAATACAACAGGCTCTTTTCCTTCGTTGATCAACTGTTCGTTGAGCACATCGAGCATTTCCAGGAAAGAACTTCCCTGTGAGATATCTTTGAGCTGGTATGTTTCAAAAGCTCCTTTTTCTTTCGGACCTTTCTGGCGCCATACCTTCAGCGTGATATTTATATTTTTATCCATTACTTTAAATTTTTGTCGTTAGTTAGTTGAGATTGGAATTAATTAGCTCTTGTAATTACGTTGCTGGCGCACGATAAATTCATAATCTAACGGCTCTTTCAACATAACCGGGTCTTTGTCTTCACCCTGGTACTCCCAACAAGATACATACGAGAATTCGTCGTCGTGGCGAAGCGCTTCCCCTTCCGGAGTCTGATGCTCTTCGCGGAAGTGACCACCGCAAGACTCGGCACGGTCGTACGAGTCGTGTGCCATCAATTCACCAATTTCAATAAAGTCGGCCAGGCGAAGGGCTTTTTCCAATTCCACATTCAGGTCGTCGCCTTTGCCCGGGATATACACATTGTTCCAGAATTCCTTTTTCAGGTCTTTCATCTTCTGGATAGCAACTTTCAATCCTTCTGCATTACGGGCCATACCAACGTATTCCCACATAATGTGTCCTAACTCTTTATGGATACTATCTACCGAACGTTTACCTTTGATGCTCATCAATCGGTTAATACGATCCCGGATGCCTTTTTCAGCTTCTGCAAACTCTGGCAGGTCGGTGCTGAAACGCGGTACACGTATCTGGTCGGCCAGGTAATTCTGGATCGTATAAGGCAATACGAAATACCCATCGGCCAATCCCTGCATCAGGGCAGAAGCTCCCAGGCGGTTGGCACCGTGGTCGGAGAAGTTGGCCTCACCGATCGCGAACAGGCCGGGAACAGAGGTCTGCAATTCATAATCCACCCACAGGCCACCCATTGAATAGTGCAGGGCCGGAAAGATCATCATCGGAGTTTCATATGGATTGTCATCAACGATCTTTTCGTACATCTGGAACAGGTTACCGTAGCGGGCTTCCACTACGTGTTTACCCAGGCGGTTGATCGCATCCGAGAAATCGAGGTATACAGCCAGGCCGGTGTTACCTACTCCGTAGCCGGCATCGCAACGCTCTTTGGCAGCACGTGAAGCGACATCGCGCGGAACCAGGTTACCGAAGGCAGGATAACGGCGCTCCAGGTAGTAGTCGCGGTCTTCTTCTTTCAAATCCGTTGGTTTCAGCCTACCTTCACGGATGGCTTTGGCATCTTCCAGCTTTTTAGGAACCCAGATCCGGCCGTCGTTACGTAACGATTCCGACATCAGGGTCAGCTTAGACTGGAATTCGCCGTGTACAGGGATACAGGTCGGATGGATCTGCACCATACAAGGGTTGGCAAACCAGGCACCTTTCTTGTAACACCGCCAAACAGCCGAACCGTTAGAGGCCATCGCATTGGTAGAAAGGAAGAAGGTGTTTACATACCCACCGGTAGCCACTACTACGGCGTGGGCTGCGAAACGTTCCAGCTTACCGGTTACCAGGTTGCGGGCAATGATACCACGGGCGCGGCCTTCTACCTTCACCACATCTACCATTTCGTAGCGGGTATACATTTTCACTTTGCCCAAACCGATCTGGCGGCTCAGTGCCGAGTAAGCACCCAACAACAACTGCTGTCCGGTCTGGCCACGGGCATAGAACGTACGGGATACCTGCGCACCACCGAACGAACGGTTGTCCAGCAAACCACCATATTCGCGGGCAAAAGGAACACCCTGTGCCACACACTGGTCGATAATTGCATTGGATACCTCGGCCAAACGGTATACGTTGGCTTCGCGGGCACGGTAGTCACCCCCTTTGATTGTATCGTAGAACAGACGGTACACCGAGTCGCCGTCATTCTGATAGTTTTTAGCAGCATTGATACCCCCCTGTGCAGCGATCGAGTGTGCACGGCGTGGAGAATCCTGGATACAGAAATTCAGTACATTGAATCCCATCTCTGCCAGTGAGGCAGCAGCCGAAGCACCGGCCAGTCCGGTACCAACAACAATTACATCCAGGCGGCGTTTGTTAGCCGGGTTCACCAATTTCTGGTGGTTCTTATAGTTAGTCCACTTCTCAGCCAACGGGCCCTGAGGGATCTTTGAATCTATCTTAGTCATACTATTTTATTTTCAATAATTGATTACACCTTGATTAACAGCAAGCTCCTCCGCAAAGGCTTTTCACATAGAATACGATGGTTACCACAGCAAAACCCAGGCAGATAATGGTAGCGAAGATATTGGAAATCACTTTCCAACGGCTCATCCATACGTTATTGTTCCAGCCGATTGTCTGGATAGCACTCCAGAACCCGTGTGTAAGGTGGAACCACAAGGCCACATACCAGATCAGGTATAGCACCACGTTCACAATGTTACTGAAATAGTAACGGATAAAAGCTGCACCATCCTGTGGTGAAACCAATGTACCCCCCAGCTCAACCTCATGTTTACCGATAATTTCAGCGAACATCATTTTGTACCAGAACTGGCTACCGTGCAGTATAAGTAAACCAATTACGATCACGCCTAATACGAACATGTTTTTGGAAGCCCAGGTAACACCTTTCTGGCGTACGTTTACTGCGTACTTGTCGTTACCCCGTGCTTTCTGGTTTTGCAGGGTCAGTATACAGGCATACACAATGTGCACAATAAAACCTGCAGCCAGTACCAGGGTAGCAACCAGTGCATACCAGTTTGCCCCCAGCAGCGCACAGATGATGTTGTATGCCTCTTCCGAGAAGACAGCCGCCATATTCATGGCTAAGTGGAATATTAAAAACAAAATAAGGAAGATACCTGATATACTCATTATCAGTTTCCTCCCGATAGAAGAATTAAGTAACCACATAAGATTAAAATTTAGGTTATTTAGTTATAATTTAGTATTTTCCATGTAAGCTAATTCAACGATCAGGCAAAGGTATACTAAATACCGATATTTAACAAAAGATTAGAGAAATATTTCAGTAATAAAACGCAGGAAAAAAGAGATAAGACGTAAACCAATTTTCTTTTAAATATTATATAGTTTTAGTCTTAGTCTTAGTCTTAATATAGTCATGAAGCTGTGTCCTTATTCGTGTCCCTATTCACGTCCCATGACAGGTAATTTATCATGCCGGATCAAAATATTTTTCTGCTCTTGAGTCCGGTAAAAAGCAATCCGCACAGGGCATTTTATTGGTATGCACAGCATACTGTTCCGGCCTGTAGGGAACGTTGTACCGGCCTGCACGGAACGTTGTTTGTAGCCGCACGGAACGTTAAACGGAACGTTAAAAAGATCCCTGCGGCCAGGTTCAAATTTCCCTGCAGCTACAGGTAACGATCCGTGCGGCTACAAACAACGTTCCGTGCAGGAAATAGGTATGGGGCGTACAAGCAAAAGAAAATAACTTCCAGCCTATCCGGCAAAGAGAAAGATAATTGCCGGGTTTTGCCTAGCAACAAAACCATTGTCTTTTAAGAGATGTTATAAACAAATTATTGTATGTTTGTTCTCTGATTGAAATAAAGACAAGAGTAAAAATGAAAACGTTAGTCCATACAGAGAAAGAGTTTATAGAAAAGGTGATCCGTAAAGCCAGCGTATGTTTCGTTGGTCTGGCCGATACAGATGGTACCCCCTATGTTTTGCCCATGAACTTTGGGTATCACGCAGGAAATATCTACCTGCATTCGGCACAGGAGGGCAAAAGTATTTCTATTATCGAACGAAATCCGAAAGTATGTATTACTTTCAGTATAGACCACGACCTGGTATTCTAGCACCCGGAGGTAGCCTGTAGCTACCGGATGCGCTCAAAAAGTGTGATAGCCTGGGGAAAAGTGCGTTTTGAAAAGGATTTTGAGAAGAAAAAAGAGGCACTCAATATCCTGATGAAACAATACTCCGATAAAAAGTTTAACTATTCCGATCCGGCAGTTAAAAATGTAAAATATGGATTGTAGAGCCGGAAGAGATTACCTGTAAAGAGTTCGGGGCACCACATCAGCGCGCTGGTTATTCCCAGAGGGAATCAAGCAATAGCCCAATGGGTGAGGGAAACGATCCTTTGAACCCTGAAATGGGTTGCTAATATGTAATTGGGAAGTTTTTCTAGTTGGAGGGGATAGGTTATCAGTCATGGCCGGAAGATTTATTAAAAATATAAATGTCTATAAAATAAAACATTACCTGTTCCCCGCGCAGGCGGGGAACAGGTAATGTTTTATTTTACTTTTTAGAGTATTGATAATCAAACTCTTATTCTCGTTTAAAATCTTCCGGCCATGACTGAGCTGGAACCGTATGCCGGCCCTGGCCAGATCCCCCTTCAACCCCAATCAATATTATAAAAAAAGATTTGACTTTTAATTTATTCTTATCCCAATTAAAACAATTAAAAACAAAATGATTATCCGCATAATGTCCGTTGATTTATTGAACATCATATGAA
>JAJPZJ010000135.1 GCA_021204405.1 Tannerellaceae bacterium
GGCTAAGGCCGACCTACGGTTCCCGCTTTCGCGGGGAACTAATCAGGACTTTTGACACAGCTCATTTATATTTGCCCTATCCGGGGTTATGGCCACGGCGGATAAGGCATCATGCTGTTGCCTATGAAAGATTTCTGCCGAACCCTTTACCTGGAGCTGCCGGCTTCACTACTATTTCTTTACGGCCTCTATACTTTTTTAAGTTCCACGATTGTGAAACCTACGTTTCACAATCGTGGAACTTACATTTCACAGTCGTGGAACATAGAAATAGTACCGGGTTCTTCACAAAAAGTATTGCAAACCAGAGAATTATATTAACCGGAAAGAACTATCATTATGCCTATCCTGAAACCGGCAGACCTGATAAAAGAATTTAAAGATACTTTCTATCAGCTAATAAGGGATTTCTATCACCAGAATGAAGCTGTTTTTAAAATAAACATGTACATTTGCAAGTTAGGGGAGAAGGATTACCCCGAATATATTACCCGATGACAAGAGTATAAGTTAGAGTAGGTTATGGCAAAAAAAAATAGCACAGCCAAGCAACCGGGCCGGTTGGCGGAACGGATGCAGGCGATCAGATTATTCTTTACCAACGAAAGAACGCGCTTCGTTACAGGTCTCATTATAGTAAGTTTAACCATTTATGTAGGGCTCGCAATGGTCTCTTTCTTTTTTACCGGAGGAGCCGACCAGAGCCGGATAGAAAATGTACCGTTAAGCAACCTGGTGGCCAACCGGGGCTCGGTTGAGAACTGGGCAGGCGTACGCGGAGCTTACCTGGCAGACTTGCTGATGAACCGTTGGTTCGGTATATCAACCTTTATGATGCTGTTCTTTTTCGGTTCGGTAGGAGCCAAGCTGATGAATCTCAAACGGGTTTCCCTTCTGAAACGGTTTGTACTCAGTGCCGCCCTGCTGATCTGGGGTTCCCTTTTCTTTGGCTTTGTATTTATTGAAGGATATGAAGATACTTTCCTTTATCTGGGAGGTCAACATGGATATTATCTTTCGGAAATAATGATTAATAATGTAGGCTATCCGGGTACTGTACTCCTGCTGGCCGGAACCTTCCTGATCATTGCCGTATTTGCCAGCAGTAAAACAATTCCGTTCTTTCAGAAAGTATTCTCTTTTGGGTGGTTAACCCGTAAGCAAGCGAGCCCTGTAGAAGAAGAACCGGAAGAGAAGGGAACAACTATAGGGAATTTTACTGATGCTGACGAATCCGGTGAAAACTACTTTGATACCGAAAAAGAGATAGAGAAAGCAGAAGAGGGAAAGAAAAAGAAAAAAGAACTGGTTAAAAAAGACCCCGAATTCTTTGCCGTAAGTGTAGAAGAAGACTCCTTTGAGATTACTATCCCGGAGGAAGAAGATGTTTATTACGAAGAACCTGTCGACCGGGAAGAGGATCATAACCTGCCGGCACAGGAAGAAGAAAATAATTTCACGGTGGAAGTACCGACCGGCGACGATGAGGTGTTCGATGGCTCTTCGATGGGCGATTACGATCCTAAACTCGACTTGTCGAGTTTCCGCAATCCAACGGTTGAGCTCCTTACCAAATATGATACTACCGAACATGAGGTCGATATGGAAGAGCAGAAAGCGAACCAGAAACGGATCCAGCAAACGCTGGAGAACTTCGGTATCAGCATTGCCTCTATCAAAGCCACAGTAGGACCTACTATCACACTATATGAAGTGGTGCCCGACGCCGGGGTACGTATCTCGAAAATACGTAACCTCGAAGATGATATCGCCCTGAGCCTTTCGGCACTCGGTATCCGTATCATTGCCCCGATGCCGGGTAAAGGAACAATCGGGATAGAGGTACCTAACAAAGATGCACAGATTGTATCTATGCATTCGGTTATCGCGTCCCGTAAATTCCACGAATGCAAGTACGACCTGCCTGTGGCATTAGGTAAAACCATTACCAACGAGATCTTTATGTTCGACCTTTGCAAAATGCCTCACCTGCTGGTGGCAGGGGCAACCGGACAGGGTAAATCGGTTGGACTGAA
Source organism: Tannerellaceae bacterium (assembly GCA_021204405.1). Lineage (GTDB taxonomy): Bacteria > Bacteroidota > Bacteroidia > Bacteroidales > Tannerellaceae > JAJPZJ01. The sequence continues at coordinate 2,037 of JAJPZJ010000135.1, forward strand.
TGCGATCATTACCTCTATGCTTTATAAAAAGCACCCTTCCGAACTGAAATTTGTACTGATCGACCCCAAAATGGTAGAGTTCAGTATCTATTCGGCTATCGAACGCCATTACCTGGCCAAACTGCCCGATGCAGATAAGGCGATCATTACCGATTTTACCAAAGTGATCCAGACTCTGAACTCGCTTTGTAAAGAGATGGACGACCGCTACGACCTGCTGATGAAGGCACATACCCGTAATATCAAAGAATACAACGCTAAATTTATCAGCCGCCGGTTAAATCCCGAAAAAGGCCATAAGTTTATGCCTTATATTGTGGTGATTATCGACGAGTTTGGCGACCTGATCATGACTGCCGGCAAAGAGATTGAACTCCCGATCGCACGTATCGCCCAGAAAGCCCGTGCGGTAGGTATCCATATGATTATTGCCACCCAGCGTCCGTCTACCAATATCATTACCGGTACGATCAAAGCCAACTTCCCGGCCCGTGTAGCGTTCCGGGTATCGTCTATGATCGACTCACGTACCATCCTCGATTCGCCGGGTGCCAACCAACTGATCGGACGGGGTGACCTGCTCTTCTCACAGGGAAATGATATGATACGTGTGCAATGTGCATTTGTAGATACACCGGAGGTTGAGCAAATCTCTGAGTTTATCGGAGCACAAGTAGGGTATCCGTCGGCCTTTGCCTTACCCGAATATGTAGGCGATGGGGATGGCGACAAATCTCCCGGATCGGTAGACCTGTCGGACAGGGACCCTTTGTTCGACGAAGCAGCCCGCCTGATTGTTATACAACAACAGGGCTCTACTTCCCTTATCCAACGGAAGTTTGCGATTGGTTATAACCGGGCCGGCCGTTTGATGGACCAGCTCGAAGCCGCCGGTATTGTAGGTCCGTTTGAGGGAAGTAAAGCACGCCAGGTGCTTATTCAGGATGAATATAGCCTGGAACAATTATTAAACGCATTGAAATAATTAATTGTTAATTAACTATGAAGAGAGAAACAAAACTAAAAGTATATCGTGCGCTTGCCATTTTTACCTTACTTGCCGCTTTGTTGTGTGGCTTTGGCCTGCGGGGACGTGCACAGAATGCGGAGACGGTGTTGGATAATGCCGCCGCCGTATATCAGCACTCAAACGGCATTACAGCCGATTTCACTATGCATACCCGGTCGGAACAGCAACGGGTAAACGAAAGCTTTGAAGGAAAGATCCAGATGAAGGGGGATAAGTTTACCCTGGTTACTCCCGATATGCGCATCTGGTTTGATGGTAAAACGCAATGGGCTTATATGGAGCGTAGTGATGAGGTAAATGTAACCAATCCGGAAGGAGAGGAGTTGCAATTAACCAACCCGGCGGTTTTGCTGAATACCTATAAAAAAGGTTTTAAGGCAACGTTGAAAGGCGAAAGTACCTCTACCAATGGCAAAGCGGCTTACGATATAGAGTTGATACCACAAAAGAAAGGCGATATTGTAAAAATAGAATTACAGGTCGAGAAGGCTACTTCCTTCCCTTCGTCTATTGTGGTAACAGCCAAAAATAACCTGGTATCGACCGTACGGATCAGCAATTTCAAAACCGGGGTAAACCAACCGGACAGCTTTTTTGTTTTCAACCGGACAGACTTTCCGGATGCTGAAATAGTAGACTTACGATAAATCTTTATTTTTAATATACAGAGCAGAATGATGAATACTTCAACAAATGAGAAAGTCCGTTGCCTGATTATCGGCTCCGGACCAGCAGGATATACCGCTGCGATCTATGCATCGCGCGCCAATCTCGAACCAGTCCTTTACGAAGGCATCCAGCCGGGTGGACAATTAACGACTACAACCGATATCGAAAACTTTCCCGGTTATCCGGAAGGTATCTCCGGCTTTGAAATGATGGAAGACCTGAAAAAGCAGGCACAACGCTTTGGTGCCGATATCCGTACCGGTATAGCGACAGCCAGCGACCTGTTTTCGGCTCCTTATAAAGTGACCATTGATGGGGCAAAAGAGATCGAAACGGAAACCCTTATCATCGCAACCGGTGCAACCGCCAAATATTTAGGCCTGCCCGATGAGCATAAATATATGGGCATGGGGGTATCGGCCTGTGCAACCTGCGACGGATTCTTCTACCGTAAAAAGAATGTGGCCGTAGTAGGTGGTGGCGATACAGCCTGCGAAGAGGCTTTGTACCTTTCAGGGCTTGCCAACCATGTATACCTGATTGTGCGCAAACCGTTCCTGCGGGCTTCTAAGGTGATGCAGTTCCGTGTAAATGAAGCCCCGAATATTACTATATTGTACGAACATAATACCATTGGCCTGTTTGGCGAGAATGGAGTGGAAGGTGCAAAATTAGTGAAGCGGATGGGCGAACCTGACGAAGAACAGGTAACCATCGCCATAGATGGTTTCTTCCTGGCCATCGGTCATAAACCCAATTCGGATGTGTTCAAACCCTGGATCGAAACGGATGAGGTGGGTTACATTCTTACCGAACCAGGCACGCCGAAAACAAATATCCCGGGTGTATTTGCAGCAGGCGATGTGGCCGACCCGGTCTACCGCCAGGCAATCACTGCCGCGGGCTCGGGCTGTAAAGCAGTGATCGAAGCTGAACGTTATCTGCTGGAGGCAGGTAAGTAAACCTGTTATAATTTAATTAAAACACGGAGACACAGAGCCACGGAGATTTTTGAGTTCTGAAAGAACGGTATAACCTAGCCCAGGGCAACGCCCTGGGTTGTAAGGAAATAATATTGGCGTGCTGTAGGCATGGCATAAAAATATCCAATAATATTAGTTTTATTATGGCGTCCCTCCAGGACTCAAAAGAGGTACGGGACTCAAAAATCTCTGTGTCTCTGTGTCTCCGTGTTCAACATCTTATCCATGTATTACATGAAAAACTACAGTTGGCTACTTCTCTTCTTTTTCCTGTTATTTCCCGCTGGTACATACGCCACCCCTCCCAAACATGAAGTCAGAGCTGTATGGCTTACCATTATCTATGGGCTTGACTGGCCTGATAAGCCAGCTACTACCGAAGAGGGACGCAACAGGCAGAAGCAGCAACTTTGTAATATACTCGACAAATTGCAGGATGCCAATTTTAATACGGTATTCCTACAAGTGCGTATGCGTGGAGATGTAATCTACCCATCGGCTATCGAACCGGCCTCGGCTGTATTTTCAGGAAAAATAGGAATCTCACCCGGTTATGATCCACTGGTGTTTGCTATTGAAGAATGTCATAAACGCGGACTGGAGCTGCACGCCTGGTTTGTCACTTTTCCGGTGGGTACCAACCGCCTGGTTAATCAACAGGGAAACCGTTCGGTAGTTAAAAAGAAACCTTCCTTGTGTAAGCAGCATAACGGAGAATGGTATCTTGATCCGGGTGTGCCGGAAACATCCGATTATATCCTTTCTTTAGTACAGGAACTAGTGAATAATTACGATTTGGATGGTATCCATTTCGATTATGTGCGCTATCCCGAAAAGGCTAAAACATTCCCTGATAAAGCAGTACACCGTAAATATGGCCGCTCATTATCTTTAGACGACTGGCGGCGCGACAATATCAACCGCATGATGTACCGTATATATGACTGGGTAAAAGAAACCAAACCCTGGGTGCAGGTAAGCAGTGCCCCGCTGGGCAAATATAACCGGATAGAGCGTGTTCCCAATGCCGGCTGGACGGCTTACGAGAGTGTATTCCAGGACCCGCAGCAGTGGGTCCTGGATGGTAAGCAGGATATGTTAGCCCCTATGATGTATTATCAGGATACCAACTTTTACCCTTTTGTAGACGATTGGGTGGCAAATAGTAACGGACGTCTGTTCATTCCCGGGCTGGGAGCCTACCGGATGGATAAAAAAGAGGGTGACTGGACGAAAGATGATATTACGGCTCAACTGGAATATTGCCGGTTGGCAGGCGCTTCGGGTGGTGCTTTCTTCCGCTGTGCCCATATCCTCGACAATACAAAAGGTATTTACGATGAATTAAAAAACAATTTCTATAAATATCCCGCCCTTCTCCCGCCTTTAACCTGGCTGAGCGATTCGGTACCCCCTGCACCGGAAGAGATCCTGGTGGAACGTATGGATAACGAACTGAAACTTTCCTGGAACCATCTTGCGCCGGAAGCCCCTGTTTATTATACGGTTTATTATTCCTATACCGATACCCTTTCTGTCGAATCACCGCAACATATTCTGGCAACAGGCATACGGGGCACGGAATTATATCTCCCTGTAAATCCCGGGCAGGAATATGGCTTTACCTTTTGTGTAACAGCCTCTGACAGGTATCATCTGGAAAGTGAGCCTTCCCGCGAAACGTTCTATTACTTTACAAACTATATTAAATAATATTAAATGATTATCCGCATAATGTCCGTTGATTTATTGAACATCATATGAATGT
>JAJPZJ010000180.1 GCA_021204405.1 Tannerellaceae bacterium
CGACTTCAAATCCAGAATTTATAATAGGACATTATGCGGATAATCATTTTATTTAAATGTACCCTTATTGGCTAAAGGTTATCTGGCCGGAGGATTTCATGTCTTTACAGGCCCTCAGTTTGGCTTTTTGATGAATGCTAAAACTAAGGTTAAAGGTTGGGGTATAGATGCTTCAGAAGATTTAAGCCCGGAGGTGAACTCTTTTACTCTGGATCTTGTGATGGAACTGGGTTGTCAATTTCCTGTTGGTTTGCTTTTGTCAGCAAATTATAATCTGGGTTTGTTGAACGTTTGGGAGAAATCTGATTTAGTACTGGAGCCTAAGAACCGGCATAGTAATTTTCAGATAAATGTGGGATGGAGATTTTAAGATAAGAAAAGAGGTTATCCAAAAAGTATACCTGGATAGCCTCTTTTTATTTTGTTATTTGCCTAACCGTGTTTCAATATCGTTTAATAATCCGCTTGCTCCGATACGGAAAAGGTCTTTATTCAGCCATTCTTTGCCTAATACTTCTTTTACGATTGTGTAATAAACAACCGCATCTTCGGCAGTTTTAACTCCTCCCGATACTTTGATACCTATTTTCTTTCCTGTGATGGAATGGTACTTTTTCAATACCTGGCACAGGATATATACCGTCTCCGGAGTAGCACCCGGATACCCTTTCCCGGTAGATGTTTTCAGGAAATCTGCCCCTGAATAAAGAGCGATAATAGCTGCTTTATGAATATTTTCAGGAGTTGAAAGAGCACCTGTTTCCAGTATGACTTTCAGTTTAGCCTCCCGGCAACTATCTTTTATTTCCTGTAATTCTTCCGACAGATCATCATAGTTCTCTTCCAGGAAATATCCGAGATTGATTACCACATCTATTTCATCTGCACCAGCCATTACCGCAAGGGCCACTTCTACCACTTTCACTTCGGTAAACGTTTGCGAAGAGGGGAACCCGGCTGCTACAGTTGCTATTTTTACATCCTGTGCGGTGAGTGCCTGTTTTACCGTATCGACAAATAGGGGATAGGTGCAGATGGCTGCCACATTGGGTACATCCGGACGTGCACCTTCATAATCATTTACCCGGTCTGTCAGTTGCCAGATGGTCTCTTTGGTATCTATACTGGTTAATGAAGTCAGGTCGATACATCCATGAATTGTTTTCAGTACTTCCGGTGTGAAGTTCTCTTTTGAATGTTTTGTAACTAATTCATTACACCTTTTTTCGATTTCACCGGCTGTTCCCGGTATATCGAACTTATTGAATGCTTCCTGGTATTTATCCATTATGTTAGTTTTGTATTGTTAATATGTCTGTCTTTATCGCGTTGGCTTTTCTTAGCCATATTTTTCTCAAATGCATGGGTCAGGTCTACTCCTGTCTGGTTGGCGAGGCAGATCAACACCCATAAAATATCTGCCATTTCATCGGCCAGCGTATGTTCTTTATCACTCTCTTTAAATGACTGCTCTCCATACGTACGAGCCATGACACGGGCTAATTCGCCTACCTCTTCGGTAAGGATCGTCATATTGGTCAATTCGTTGAAATAACGTACACCAATCGTTTTTATCCATTCGTCTACTTGCCGCTGAGCTTCGCGTATTGTTATCTCCTGCTCCATATTTTATTCTTTATTTTTTGAGTCTATCCATATAGTAACAGGCCCATCGTTTAATAGTTCTATTTTCATATCGGCACCAAATGTTCCGGTGGCGACTGGTTTTCCTGCCTGTAAACCGATTTCATCGCAAAACTTTTCATACATAGGAATGGCAATATCCGGTTTAGAGGCATGGATATAAGAGGGGCGGTTTCCTTTTTTGGTAGAGGCGTGTAAGGTGAACTGGCTAACAACCATTATCTCCCCATCTATATCGATCACCGAACGGTTCATTACCCCGTTTTCATCGTCAAATATACGGAGGTTTACGATCTTTTTAGCCAGCCATTCGATATCCTCTTGCGTGTCCCTGTCTTCTATGCCACAAAGTACCAATGATCCCTGTCCTATTTTTGATTTTACGGTTCCCTCTATGGTTACCGAGGCATATTGTACCCGTTGTATCAGCGTTCTCATGTATGTAGTTATTTATTCCCTTCTTTATTTAAAGCAGTAAGTAGCAATTTTGCTTTTGCTGGTCCAATTAGTCTGCTTAGCTCTTCTATAGGAGCTTCCCGGAGACGTTTTACACTTTTATATTGTTGCAGCAATAATACTTTTGTCTTTTCTCCGATCCCTTTTATATCGTCCAGTTCCGAACGCGTTTGCGATTTGCTCCGTTTATCCTTGTGGAAACTGATTGCAAAACGGTGTACCTCATTTTGCATTTGCTCCAGTAATCTAAAGAGCGGGCTTTGCTGGACCAGACCGATAGAAACCGGAGGAAAACCATATAAAAGTTCGGAAGTACGGTGTTTTTTATCTTTAGCCAGTCCGGCAATGGGAATACAAATTCGTAAATCATCTTCTATAACTTGCCGGATGGCCTCCATTTGCCCCTTTCCACCGTCGGCAATAATCAGGTCGGGCAGGGGAGAGCCTTCATTCAACAGTCTTAAATAGCGTCTGCGAACCACCTCTTTCATCGAAGCGTAATCGTCGGGTCCTTCTACTGTTTTGATAATATATTTGCGATAATCCTTTTTAGAAGGTTTACCCATTTTAAATACTACGCAGGCAGCAACCGCATCACTTCCCTGTATATTCGAATTATCGAAACATTCGATATGTGTCGGTAATTTGTCTAATTTTAGTGCGTGCTGAATATCTTTCAGTAATTGTGTATTGCGTTGTTCCGGATTTAATTTTTCAGCCTGTTTTAGCTTATCCACTTTATACTGTTTTACATTCATTAAAGAAAGATCAAGCAACTTCTTTTTATCTCCCCGTTGCGGAACTACTATTGTAATATTTTCCAATTCCATTTCAATCGGGAAGGGGACGATTATTTCCCGGGCAGTACTATTGAAACGGTTTCGCATTTCTATAATACCCAGGCTGAGTAGTTCTTCTTTGGCCTCTTCCAGTCGTTTTTTATATTCGAATGTATATGCCTGAACGATCGAACCATTACCAATATGCATGTAATTGATGTAGGCTGATCTGTCAGATTCGGCAAAAGAAAACACATCAATATTATGAAGCATCGGAGTAACTACTGTCGATTTGGACCGGTAGTTTTCTACAATATCATACTTCTCTTTGATTTGTTGTGCCTCTTCAAACAATAATTCAGAAGCCAACACCTGCATACTTTCATACAATAGCTTACTGATCTTGGATATATTCCCCCGTAAGATCTCTTTGATCTGCGTAATATTATCCTGATATTCTTCCAGGCTTTGTAAACCTTCGCAAGGTCCTTTACACCTTTTTATATGATATTGCAGGCAAACTTTATATTTTCCCTGGGCAATACTTTCCGGTGTTAACGGATAACTACAGGTACGTAACGGATAAATCTCTTTAATCATTTGCAACACTACCTTGGCAGTATATGCCGAAGGGTAGGGCCCGTAATAACGGGATCCATCTTTCACAATGTTACGGGTGGCGAATACCCGTGGAAAGTATTCATTTTTTACAACGATCGAGGGGTATGTTTTATCATCTTTCAATAAAACATTATACCGGGGGCGATATTCTTTGATCAGGCTATTCTCTAATAAAAGCGCATCCTCTTCGGTATCTACTACGATATATTTCAGGTCGCGGATTTGTTTAACCAGTACCCGGGTTTTATTATCATCGTGCTCTTTCTGAAAATAAGAGGTTACCCTTCTTTTCAGATTTTTGGCTTTACCTACATAGATAATCGTTCCTTTATCGTCAAAGAACTGGTAGCATCCCGGAGTCTCAGGAAGTACGCTTAATATATTGGCTATATGTTTATCTTTTTCGGCGGCCATGCTGATTTTACTTTTTTTGTAATCCTTTATCTATCCTTTGTTAAACATTTGGAGGTTTCACAATGTTTCACGTGGAACATTCCACATTTTACCTTCCCAGAAGCATTAACAGGATATTTATATCACTGGGTGAAATACCCGGTATACGGCTGGCCTGTGCAATTGTTTCCGGATCGATGCGGGTTAACTTTTGTCTTGCCTCAGTAGATAAGGACTGGATGGAATTATAATCAAACTTATCTTTAATGCGAATATTTTCTAACCGGTTAATCTTATCAGCAATGATCTGTTCGCGCTTGATATAACCGCTATATTTTATTAAGATCTCTGCAGCTTCGATAATTTCCTGTCTACGTGAAGCAGGTATTTTATCCAGCTCTGTCTGAAAGCCTGGAATAAGTTCTGCTATTTTCTCTATTGTTACCTGTGGACGCATAATCAGGTCAATCAGTTTACAGCCGTGAGAAAGGGGAGTAGTTCCCAGTTGCTCTAATCCCGGATTAATGTATTGGGCTTTTATAGAAAACTTCTCTGCATATTGGATGATGCCATCGCGGTAGGCTTTCTTTTCCTTTAACAGATCATACCGCTCTTTGGTAGCCAGGCCTAGTTGATAGCTTTTTTCCGTAAGCCTCATATCTGCGTTATCCTGGCGTAACAGGATGCGGTACTCTGCCCGCGAGGTAAACATCCGGTAAGGTTCGTCTACTCCTTTTGTAACCAGGTCGTCTATTAATACGCCTATATAGGCTTCGTCACGACCTAATACAAAAGGATCTCCTCTGTGGCAATTGATATGTGCATTGATACCCGCCATCAGGCCTTGTCCACCTGCCTCTTCGTAACCGGTAGTCCCGTTAATCTGTCCTGCAAAGAACAGGTTACGGATCAGCTTTGTTTCCAGGTTATGGTTCAATTGGGTGGGATCGAAAAAGTCGTATTCAATCGCATACCCCGGACGGTAGATCTGGATATCCCGGAAAGCAGGAATTGCCTGCAAGGCGCGGAGTTGTATATCGAGGGGAAGAGAAGATGAAAAACCATTCAGGTAATATTCCTGTGTAGTCTCCCCTTCCGGCTCTAGGAACAACTGGTGTTCTGTTTTGTCGGCAAAGGTTACGATCTTGGTCTCTATACTCGGACAATAACGTGGGCCTATACTTTGGATCTGTCCGTTATATAAAGGAGAATCGGGTAAGCCTTCACGTAATATTTCGTGGCAGGCTTCATTGGTATACGTAGTCCAGCAACTAAGTTGTTTTAAGGTGCGGAGCTCGAAATCCAGGTAAGAGAATTTATGAAAATCGTTCTCTCCCGGCTGTTCCCCCATTTCATCAAAATGTACACTTCTCCCATCTATCCGGACAGGCGTACCCGTTTTCATCCGGTCTGCTTTTATGCCCAGGGAAACCAGTTGTTCGGTAATGCCGGTCGTTGCCGGTTCGGCAATACGTCCGCCGCGTATCTGTGTACGCCCTATATGTAGCAAGCCGTTCAGGAAAGTCCCATTGGTAAGTACCACACATTTGGTATGGAATTTAACATTCATACCAGTGACAACCCCACATACCGTATCATCTTTAATAATTAATTGATTTACAGTGTCTTGCCAGATGTTTAAGTTGTTTTGGTTCTCTAATATCCCTTTCCAGCAATCGATAAACCGGGCCCGGTCGCTTTGTGCCCTCGGGCTCCACATGGCAGGGCCTTTGCTGCGGTTAAGCATACGGAACTGGATCGCTGTTTTATCCGTTACGATACCCATATACCCTCCCAGCGCATCAATCTCACGAACGATCTGCCCTTTTGCGATCCCACCTACGGCAGGGTTACAACTCATTTGGGCGATCTTGTTCATATCCATCGTGATAAGTAACGTCTTCGAACCCAGATTGGCGGCAGCAGCGGCAGCTTCACAGCCGGCATGTCCTGCGCCTACCACAATTACATCGTAAGTAAAAGTCATTTTTATTTGTTATTTCTTTTGTGCAAAGATATTGATAAATAACTAAAACGTTTATTAAATGGAAGATGGCAATAGATAAATATGTTAAAATAGAAAAGAATAAGAATGGGTGAGAGTCTAAATAGATGGAATCTTTACCATTATTCTTCCAGATAGAAAATACACTTCCGATAGAAAACTACAAACTTCTCCTATCCCCGCAGGGGATAAATCAATAGCCCAATGGGTGAGCATCGCGATCCCTTGGGTAATAGCCATTTTTATTATCAACCCCGAAGAGGGTTGCCACAGATCGTTAGGAAACCTTTACAAGGTTTTGTTAAAAATACATACTACCCAAGGAATCGCCTTCGGCTCATCCATTGGGCTATTGCTTTATCCCTTACAGGGGTTATTAAGGATTCGTGGATACCAAAGAAAATTCATGGGTTAACTCGATATTGGTATATTTACAAAGTCTATATCGTCCCGGACGATAATGATATTTGCCTTTATATAAAATGATTATCCGCATAATGTCCGTTGATTTATTGAACATCATATGA
>JAJPZJ010000081.1 GCA_021204405.1 Tannerellaceae bacterium
GGTTTTAGCTGCTATCAGCTATAACTCCGACTTCAAATCCAGAATTTATAATAGAACATTATGCGGATAATCATTTTTATAAAAAATAAATCCTTCACTTTACAGGTTACTAAACAAAGTTTATTATAAATTTGTATTCATAAATAAATCTGTTAATCCATCATCATGATAAAAATATTCTCAACCGAACAGGTAAAGCAACTCGATCAATATACAATTGAACACGAACCTATTAGTTCGATCGACCTGGTAGAACGTGCTGCAACGATGTTTATGCATGAGTTCTGCCGCAGGTATTCCAAACATGCACGGATCGTCATCTTTGCCGGACAGGGTAATAATGGGGCCGATGCACTGGCTATTGCCCAGCTGTTGCAGGACGAAGGCTACCGGGTGGAAACCTACCTGTTTAATCCGACCGAGCATCTGTCGCTGGATTGTGAAATGAATAAGCAGCGCCTGCTTGAAATGGACCGGGTTGAGTTTACAGAGGTTATTGCCGACTTTGTTCCACCGGAACTGGAGAAATATGATATTGTGATCGACGGGTTATTCGGCTCCGGACTTAACCGCCCGGTTACAGGAGGTTTTTCGGCCGTAATCAATTATATCAATAGTTCTGAGGCAACAGTCGTATCGATCGATATTCCTTCCGGGCTCTTCGGCGAAGATAACCGGCAGAATGATCCGGATGCTATTATCTGTGCCGACCTGACCCTTACCTTCGGCTTCCCGAAACTGGCTTTCCTGCTACCGGAGAATGCGCCTTTTGTGGGCGAATGGAAAGTGCTCGATATCGGTATCCATCCGGAAGCACTCGAAAACACAGCAACTGCCTGGTCGATGGTAACAGAAGAGGATATCTCCAATGTATTTGAGCCACGGGATAAATTTGCCAATAAAGGTACCTACGGACATGCGCTGTTAATAGCCGGAAGCCGTGGTAAAATGGGTGCTTCGGTCATGAGTGCCCGGGCCTGCCTGCGTGCAGGAGTAGGCCTGTTAACGGTGCATATTCCGCAAAGAGGTGAACAGATCATGCAAATGTCGGTACCCGAAGCCATGGTGAGTTTTGATAACCATAAAGAATATTTTACCGTAGTACCGGAATTATCCCACTACGAGGCGGTTGGGATTGGTCCCGGGCTGGGACAGCAACTCGAATCGGCGGCCGCCCTGGAAAGATTATTACAGACTGCCGGCAAGCCGATGGTGATCGATGCGGATGCGCTCAATATAATTGCCTCCAATAACGATTTGCTCAATAAAATCCCGGCACGGAGTATCCTTACCCCGCACCCCAAAGAGTTTGACCGGATAGCCGGCGAAACCGCTACTACTTACGAGCGTATCTATAAAGCGCAGGCCCTGGCTGTAAAACACAATATATGTGTAGTACTGAAAGGTGCCTATACAGCTACCTGTACGCCAAGTGGTAATATCTATTTCAACAGTACCGGCAATCCGGGAATGGCTACTGCCGGCAGCGGCGATGTGCTTACCGGAGTGATACTCGGACTTCTTGCCCAGGGACATAAGCCTGAGACGGCAGCCGTATCGGGTGTATTCCTGCATGGTACAGCCGGTGATATGGCAGCCATGTACCGTTCGGAAGAGAGTATGCTGGCGGGAGATATCCCTGAAATGTTGGGGAAAGCTTTTAAAGCACTTGGCGGTAAATAAACGCACCGATCCTGCAACCGGACATCCGGAACTGGTAATGAAACTAACAAAAGCGAAGTAATATGCTCGAAGTACCCGAAGCCCTTTTTCTTGCCGGACAACTCAACCAGGTGATTGCCGGAAAAGAGATCCAACTGGCGGTAGCTGGATATACGCCTCATAAATTCACCTTTTATTCCCTGGATGTGCAACAGTATGCGGCACAGTTAACCGGGAAAAAAGTAGATAAGGCTACAGCCCATGGCGGAATGATAGAACTGCGGATAAACGATATGTTACTGGTTTTTACAGATGGTGTAAACCTGCGTTATCTGGAGCCGGGGTATAAGTTACCTGCCAAATATCAATTTCTCCTTGGCTTTGAGGATGAGAGTTGCATGGTTGCCTCTGTCAGGATGTACGGGGGTATCTGGTGCCTGCCGGTAAACTGGGAACAAGATCCTCCCCGTTATTTCAAAGGAACGTTGCACGAATATTACCTATGGGCTAAAGAGAAACCACAGGTCATGTCAGGCGATTTTACCGAAAGCTATTTTCTATCGCTGATAGAAGCAGCAGAGATGCAAAACAAAAGCAGTAAGGCATTCCTGGCTACAGGCCAGAAGATTCCCGGAGTAGGAAACGGGGTGCTACAGGATATCCTATACCAGGCAGGTATACATCCTAAAACAAAGATCAAAGAGTTATCGGCAGCTCAAAAAGAAATATTATTCCAATCCCTGAAATCCACTCTCCGGGAAATTTACCGGCAGCACGGACGCAACTCCGAAACCGACCTGTTCGGGCAAAGCGGACATTATATACCCTACCTCTCTAAAGATACAGCCGGTAAAGAATGTACCCGCTGTGGTGAATTGATCCGGAAAGAGAACTACCTGGGAGGAAGTATTTATTATTGCGAAGGTTGCCAGCCATCCCCCCACTAAAACACTATTCCGTACAGATTGTTATGTATATAAAGTACATAATATAACCAAACCTTTTGCTTATGATTATCCGGAATTTCACCGACAACGACCTTTATAAATTTCTGTTATGCTGGCAATCTTCCGGTTATATCCGGATGCTTATGTTAAGTATGAATTCATTAACCGGGGAGATACCAGCTTTCCGGAGGGATTTGCAGAACAATTAAAAGAAGAGATCGCCCGGATGACTTCGCTGGCTATGACCAAACAGGAAAAAGCCTTTATTACGGAAAGGTGTTATTTCTTTGATCCGGCTTTTATTGATTTTCTGGAAGGGTACCGGTATAACCCCGATGAGGTACAGGTTTTGCAGGCCGGTGATAGAATAAAGATAGAAATTGAAGGCTACTGGTTCCGTACGGTACTTTGGGAAGTTCCCTTAATGGCCATCATCTCAGAACTTTATTTTAAGATGATGGGAGTTGAACCACAGGATATCCGGGTAAGAGCAACCGAAAAGGCAAAAGCACTGGCCGGAATGAAAGCCGATTATTCCGACTTTGGTACCCGCCGCCGCTTTTCATATGACGTACATGACCAGGTGGTTGGCTGCCTGAAAGAACATTCGGGTCCTTACTTCAAAGGAACCAGCAACGTATACCTGGCGATGAATATAATACAACACCGATAGGGACTATGCCACACGAATGGTTTATGTACCACGGTGCCCTGTTCGGTTACCGGTCTGCCAATATGAAAGCGCTTGAGGCGTGGGTAGATGTATACCAGGGTAGCCTGGGTATCACCCTGACCGATACCTATACTACTGACTCCTTCTTGAATAGCTTCAGCCTGAAACAGGCTAAACTGTTCGATGGTGTACGCTGGGATAGTGGCGATCCGATCGCCTTTACCAATAAAACCATCCGTTTTTATGAGCAAAACCGGATAGACCCGGCATCAAAAACAATCGTATACAGCGACTCCCTGAATATAGACCGCATCCGGGAAATCCGGGAGCATGTGGACGGCAGGATACACGATGCTTACGGAATAGGTACATTTTTAACCAATGACGTAGGAGCTACTCCCATCAATATGGTAATCAAACTGACTGAGGTAAAAGACCATCCGCAAAAGGAATTCCTCCATGCGGTAAAACTCTCAGACGTTCCCGGCAAAAACACAGGAAATGCAGATGAAATTGAGTTGGTTAAACGGACGTTGGGGGTCAGTTAAGATTCAAGCAAGCAAAAACCGGCCTTAGCTACATCCATTAAAAATATAAATATCTATAAAATAAAAATCTGATAAAAAAGCAAGTTTTAGCCTAACGAGGACAACTGACTGATAATGTGCAGGTAAACTTCTTTGTTTGGCTTTTCTTATTGACGATAAAAGTTATCCGTAGACAAAGGTAAGACAAAGTTAAGTTTCCAACTCATTACCAACGGTAAAAACGCAAATCGGCTATAAGTCACTAATTGTCTGCTTCTTGCATTGTTATTTATAACCTATTCTAACTCAGAGTAAACTAATTTTGTAACAGTAAACTTTGAGTAATCATGAGAAGTACTTTTAAGATTATGTTCTATCTCAAAAAGAACAGTCCTAAATCAGACGGAACAGTACCTGTAATGGGTAGAATCACCATTGACGGAACAATCAGCCAGTTCAGCCTGAAAATGAATATACCGCCCAATCTTTGGGATACAAAAGCAGGCAAACTGACAGGTAAAAGCACAGTAGCTGTAAAAACCAACCTTGCGTTAGACAAAATCCGTGTGGATATTAATCGCCACTATCAGGAAGTAATGCAGACGGACGGTTTTGTTACAGCTGATAAAGTAAAGAATGCCTATTTAGGCTTAGGAGTAAAGCAGGACACGTTCCTATCTCTGTTTGTCAAACATAATCAAGAGTTTTCCCGAAAAGTAGGATATAATAGAGCGGAAAATAGACTGTTCCAACTATGCGGTATGAGTAGAGAGTCTTATATATTATTTCAATAGGTTAAGGTAGTCTTTTATTCATTTGAGATATAAAAATACATACAGGCAATAGAACGGAAATACCAAGCCCTACAGGTTCGGAAGGGTTTCTTCCTTTTTGCTTCACAAAAAAAGTAAATTCCCCAAAGCATTGCTTATTCATTCTTTGACTAAGAGAGTTCTTTAACAGATAACAAAAGAAATAATGTCTTTAATCTGTTTAAAACTACTATATTTGCATATTCCATAAAAATATAATTAATATGCAGCTATTACCCGGAAATATAGAACTGACTCAAAACCCATTTGAGAAAGTGGTTTGGAATTTGTTAAGATCTGAATTAAAGTATGACGAAGGTATCCTTGGATATAAGATGCCTTCATTAGGCTCAAAAGATAGTGCCGAAATTCCCTCTTTTATATTTAGATCTCAACTTTATGGGATAATAGTTATTGATGTGGTTTCCTCAAAAATTATAGATTTTAAAGAAGACTTTCAATTTTGGATAAAACCTGATGGTGAAGAAATTTACTCTCGGGATATTATTACCTCTAACTATTGTCGGGATATTAAAAATAAATTAAGTAAATCGACAAAATTATTTAACAATAAGACAGAAAAGTTTTTATTTGGTGACAAAAAAAATCCAGTAAAATCATTAGTAATATTTCCAGATAATAAGATGAGTGATTTTGAAGATGGTGATTTTGTTAACGAATCTATCAATCCTATAATAGACAAGGATTATTCAAATGAAATAAAAAAATTTATACTAAGCTGTAAAGCAAGTGATATTACACACGACCAAATTGATGAAATTGATTCTATCCTTGAAGGTACCTCTGTTTTTAATAGAAAAAGAGAACGAATATTAGAGGAAGGGAAAACCAGAAATGATCTAATTAAAAATCTTTAATACAAACATTTAAATTAGATTCAACTCAAAGAAGTGTTGCTCTCCAAGTCCCTAATGGACCACAGAGAATAAGAGGATTAGCAGGAACAGGCAAAACTATAATCCTTAGTATGAAAGCTGCTTTGACCCATATTTCAAACGAAGATTTTAAGATACTTTTTGTTTTTAATACTCAAAGCATGTATAATCAAATCACTAGTAACATAGAAAATATACTATTGAGGAAGCAAGCAAAGCTCCTGATTGGAATAAATTAATGGTATTACATGCATGGGGAGGAAGAAGGAAAGAAGGACTATATTCTTTTTTATGTTCACAATACGGATTATCACCTAAAACCTTGTACGAAACAAAACATGTATCAGATCCATATCAATATATATTTTCCGATTTTCTTGCAAAGAAAAAAGACGAAATATTACCTGTTTTTGATATGGTATTAATTGATGAAGCTCAAGATTCCCCCCCTGCTTTTTTCGAAACAATTTATCATATAACAAAAGATCCGAAAAGAATAATATGGGCATATGATGAATTTCAATCTTTAAATGAGTTAAAAATATCTGAACCAGAATCATTATTTGGATTAAATAACGAGGGAATTCCTAATCTTAACAATGATAGCATAAAAGGTCAGTATGAATTTGGAATCGATAAAGATTATATGCTTCCAAATTCATATAGAAATCCTAGAAAAGTATTAGTTTATGCTCACGGATTAGGATTAGGTCTTTATTCTAAAAATGCAAAAGTTCCTATGCAAGACAAATACTCATGGGAAGCTAGAGGTTATAAAATTAAATGATTATCCGCATAATGTCCTATTATAAATTCTGGATTTGAAGTCG
>JAJPZJ010000164.1 GCA_021204405.1 Tannerellaceae bacterium
TAATATGGCTATAAGAATAGTTGGTGTAGACTTGCCACAAAATAAAAGAGGAGAAGTAGCTTTGACTTATATCTACGGTGTAGGTCGTAGTTCGGCAAACTCAATTTTAGAAAAAGCGGGCGTTGATCGTGACATTAAAGTAAAAGACTGGACAGATGATCAAGCTGCCAAGATTCGTGAGATAATTGGTGCGGAATATAAAGTAGAAGGTGGTCTTCGTTCAGAAGTACAATTGAATATTAAACGTTTGATGGACATCGGTTGTTACAGAGGTGTACGTCATCGTATTGGATTACCATTGAGAGGACAGAGCACAAAGAACAATGCGCGTACTCGTAAAGGTAAAAAGAAAACTGTTGCAAATAAGAAAAAAGCTACTAAATAATAAGAGTTAATATGGCAAAAAAATCAGTTTCAGCGAAGAAGAGAAACGTAAAAGTTGATGCTTACGGACAAGTGCATATTCATTCTTCTTTCAATAACATTATTATCTCGTTGGCAAATAGCGAAGGACAGGTTATTAGCTGGTCTTCAGCTGGTAAAATGGGATTCAGAAGTTCTAAAAAGAATACTCCTTATGCTGCTCAGATGGCGGCACAGGATTGTGCCAAAGTAGCTTTCGACCTAGGTTTGAGAAAAGTAAAAGTATACGTAAAAGGACCAGGTAACGGACGTGAGTCTGCTATCAGAACTATTCACGGTGCGGGAATTGAAGTTACTAAAATTGTTGATGTAACTCCATTACCACATAATGGATGTCGTCCTCCAAAGAAAAGAAGAGTATAATAACTATAATTTCTTGAACACTGAATTTGGGATAGTGAATAGATTGTATATTGACCTATCCTCTCTGTAATCGCGGCTGCACCGTTCCAGATTCAAACAGAAAATAAAAACTAATAACAAAATGGCAAGATATACTGGACCAAAAACAAGAATTGCCCGTAAATTCGGTGAGGCTATCTTCGGACCGGATAAAGTTCTTTCTAAAAAGAATTATCCTCCGGGTCAGCATGAAAACTCAAGAAAAAGAAAAACATCGGAATACGGTATTCAGCTTCGTGAGAAGCAAAAAGCAAAATACACATATGGTGTATTGGAAAAACAATTTAGAAATCTGTTTGATAAAGCATCACGTGCAAAAGGTATTACCGGTGAAGTTTTATTACAGCTACTGGAAGGCCGTTTAGATAACGTTGTTTATCGTTTAGGCATTGCTCCTACAAGAGCTGCTGCGCGCCAATTAGTATCTCACCGTCATATTATAGTAGATGGCAAAGTGGTTAATATCCCTTCATATGCTGTAAAACTAGGTCAGGTTATTGGCGTTAGAGAAAAATCTAAATCCCTGGAAGTGATTGCAGATGCATTATCTGGTTTTAATCACAGTAAATATTCGTGGATAGAGTGGGATTCAGCTTCAGTGAGTGGAAAATTATTGCACTTACCTGAAAGATCTGATATTCCTGAAAATATTAAAGAGCAGTTGATCGTAGAATTATATTCTAAATAATAATAATTGATTTCCATGGCGATATTAGCATTTCAAAACCCCGATAAAGTATTAATGTTGGAAGCGGACAATTTCTTCGGAAAATTTGAATTTCGTCCGTTGGAACCCGGCTATGGTATTACAATAGGTAATGCTCTGCGCCGTATTCTCCTGTCATCTCTTGAAGGTTTTGCTATTACATCCATTAAAATAGAAGGTGTTGAACATGAGTTTGGCACGATTCCGGGTGTGATCGAAGATGTAGCAAACATTATTTTGAACCTGAAACAAGTTCGGTTTAAACATATTGTAGATGATATTGAGAATGAAAAAGTAAGTATTACTGTTTCAGGTTCGGAAGTGTTCAAAGCCGGTAATATTGGTAAACAATTGACAGGATTCGAAGTACTGAATTCTGATTTGGTTATTTGCCGTTTAGATCCGAGTGCAAGTTTTCAAATTGAAATAACCATCAATAAAGGACGTGGTTATGTTCCTGCTGAAGAAAATAGAGATCCAAATGCAGATATATATGTAATTGCTATTGACTCTATTTTTACTCCGATCAGAAACGTTAAGTATTCAATCGAAAACTTCCGTGTTGAACAAAAAACGGACTATGAGAAATTGGTTCTTGAAATAGCCACAGACGGTTCTATTCATCCGAAAGAAGCGTTGAAAGAAGCTGCCAAAATTCTGATACATCATTTTATGTTGTTCTCAGATGAAAAGATCGCAATTGAAACGGTTGATACAGACGGCAATGAAGAGTTTGATGAAGAAGTACTTCACATGCGTCAATTGTTAAAGAGTAAATTATCCGATATGGATCTTTCTGTACGCGCATTGAATTGCCTGAAAGCTGCTGACGTAGAAACATTAGGTGAATTGGTGAAATTCAATAAGAATGATCTGTTGAAGTTCCGTAATTTCGGAAAGAAATCTCTCACCGAACTTGATGAATTGCTGGAAAGTCTGAACCTTTCATTCGGTATGGATATCACAAAATATAAATTAGATAAAGAGTATAAGTAAAGCGATGAGACATAATAAAAAATTCAATCATTTAGGTCGTACAAGTACTCACCGTAATGCAATGCTTTCAAATATGGCTTCTTCTTTGATCAAACATAAGAGGATCTTTACTACTACAGCCAAAGCAAAAGCACTTCGGAAGTATATCGAACCGCTAATTACTAAGTCTAAAGATGATACTACTCATTCAAGACGTTTAGTATTTAGTCTGTTACAAGATAAATATGCAGTTACAGAATTATTTAATGATGTAGCGCAAAAAATAGGTGATCGTCCGGGAGGTTATACCTGTATTATTAAAACAGGTAATCGTTTAGGTGACAACGCTGCCATGTGTTTTATTGAATTAGTTGATTACAACGAAAATATGTTGAAAGAAACAACTAAGAAAGCTACTAAAACCAGACGTTCACGTAAAAAATCTACTGCTACTGCCTCAGAAGTGGCTCCGGCTACAGAAGAAGCTCCCCTAGCGGCACCTGCAGAGGATAAAACAGCAGAGTAAAAAAAGATTTTCCATTATATTTATTAAAAAAGGGCTGTCAGTATATATTACTGGTAGCCCTTTGATTTTGTGTAGGATTTTCCGGAATAAATAAACTTTGTTTAAATAATTTTTTTCTAAAAAACTGTTTTATCCGCATGTAAACAAAAAAGGGACCTCTATCTTACAAATAGAAGATTTAGTATTCTTTTTCAAAAGGCATTTCACGCTTATAAGAGAAAAGCTTGAAGGATAGAATTTATATTTTACTTTTCTTTAATAAGCACGAATTAAGAATAAGTCATTAAGAGAACCCATGCAAAAAGGCCAACTATCACTAGCCAGCCTTTTCTTGTGTGTTGAACAGTTGTGCCCTTAATCAGAGAGTGAGTGTTTAACTAATTAAATTATTATTTATTAATAGTGATCTTTTTATTTCCAATTCAGGATGGTGGATTCTTTGTCCACCATCCTGAATTGGACTCTTTTGCAACTTTTGCTGCTGGTGGATGAGTTTCCCCAATTTACTCATCAATTTAAAAATAGTAGAAAAATACCGTTTGGAATTAGTAGTCTTCATCATCATATTCATATGGGTTAATTTCCCATATATCATCTAAATAGAGGGTAGAAGTCTTCCCTGTTGCAACAAATCCCATCTCTCCATTGGAGAATCCTACGGCATTCTGACGGTGTGTACCCTTAAATTTGGCAACATTTTCCCAAAGATCGGTCTCTGGGTAATATTTCCAGACATTTGTGCGTAATGAAGTGGCAATGCCACTGGCATAATACCCATGTTCATCAATTACAAAAGCCACTCCGTATTCTCTTACAATATCATAATCATCGTCATAATCGTCATCATCATCGTCTGAAATAATCGTTCTTTTTTCGATCCATTCTTCTGTGGTGTAATCAAAGGCCCAAAAATCAGAAACTAACTCACCGTTATCTCTACCACCAACTACATAGGCAATGTCATTTATTACAAAACTACTGGCACCTCTTCTTTTACTTCCGCCTATGCTTTTGATCTGTTCCCATTTGCCAGTCTCCGGATCATAAGAAGCAAAAGTTTTTTCGTAATTTCCGGAATAACCAGCTCCTACATATCCTTTACCTCCAACTGCAAACGCTACAGCATCATATCTTGCTTCCAAAGGATAATCTTCAATTTGGGTCCAACTATCTGTTATTGGATCATATTCGTAGAAATCCGAATAATAATTAGATCCATCGTAACCCAGCCCTAAATAACCTTTACCGTTTACAGCAAATGCAGCTGCATCTTGTCTGGCCGTACCCGGGAAATCAGCTATTTTTATCCAATAATTTTGCCGCATATCATATTTGTAACAGTCGGACATGCGGTTTTTACCGTCAAAGCCTACTAGTATATAACCGTAATCTCCTATTACAAATGAAGAAGCATGAGCTCTTGCTTTTCCATCCATATTGGATCTTTTATACCATTTTCCTATAAGATTATCATCATCATCATTACAAGAGAGCATAACAACTGAAAGTATTACCAGAATAAATAGGATTAATTTTTTTTGCTTCATTATCTTTATAAGTATCTTCATTATCTTTATAAGTGTGTCATTTTTAAGTGTATCATTATAAGTGTGTCATTTTTAAGTGTATCATTTTATAATATAAAAAAAGTATGCTTTAGGTTGTCTGGCAAATTTATTCCATCAACACTCATTTCGAATCAATGAACACTCCTATCTGATAGATTAAAGCTTTGGAAGATTCACAGAAAGGGTTTATCGGGAAAATCTTATGATTAGTAGGATGAAAGATTCTGTTTACAGTTTTTAGTTGTAAGGAGCCAATATAAATAGGTTATTTTGCCCGCAAAATAATATTAATTAGATGTATAAAGCTATTAATTTAATTCTCTTACTTGTTTTTACTCTTTTTATAAGCATTACTCCGTCTTGCTATAATGAGAATAATACTTTAGGAAATGACCTCATCAGTACAAACTTCCGGAGTATTTTTATGGATACAAGTACAGTAACAGTAAGTACAATGAAAATTGACTCTGTAGATACTTCCGGAAAAGAAGTAATACTGTTGGGACAATATAAACATCCTCTTTGGGGAATGTTGAAATCTTCTACTTATATAACCTACTCTGTTCCCGGATATTCAACAGATATAGATAAAATTGTTGTAGTAGATTCAGTAACATTAGTACTTGATTATACCGGCAGTTATGTAGGCGATACAATGTCTTACCAAACATATCATGTCCACCAACTGACAGAGAAAATAACATTGAACGATTATGGATATCTATACAGTCATTCAACAGTGGCCTATGATCCGCAGCCGGTTGGCTCTATAACTTTCAGACCTCGTCCGTTGGGAGCAGAAGATAAACTGGAGATTATATTATCCAATGAAATAGGCGAAGATCTACTGGAAAGATTTCATTATCGCGATCTGAGTGTAAGTTCAGACCGGTTCGAAGATGTTTTTAAAGGATTGATTGTTATTCCGGATGCTGAGCAAACAGATTGTATGTTGTCTTTCAGTGTTACAGATGCTACTGGTACCATGGTAATCTACTACCATTCTATAGAAGATGGAGAAGATACTCCTTATGAATTAACTTTTACACCTGATGCTACCAGGCAGTTTAACCATATTGATCATATAAGGGAAGGCAGTTTACTGGAACAGTTTAACGAAACTATTACAGAATTTCCTTCGGAACAAATTGGAAACAGAGGATTTGGAATGTGTGGAATAGGATATTATACGAATCTCCAGATCCCTTACCTTAATAATCTGGCTTTGCAAGGAGAACAGGTGGAAATAGAACAAGCGGTATTGAAAATATATCCAGAACCTGGAACCTATTCCGACTTTAATGAACTAACGGGAGATATCTATTTATATATTGTCGATGAAAATAATGTGGTCACAAATGCTGTAACCGATTATTTAGGCACTCAGGTACAGTCCGGCACATTGGTAAAGGATGAAGTCTTTCTGGAGAATACTTACATATATTTTGATGTTTCTACTTTTATCAAAGAAGAATTAGGAGCAACCGGAGTCTATAAACATGCCTTACGAGTGGTTTTTGGAGATGAAGATTATACTACTACTATTAAAAATCTAACTATCAGCGATCAGTATGGTCAGTCGCCGGTGGTACTTGAAATATTATATTCGATTTATGGAAGCTATTAAATATAAATTAAAATGATTATCCGCATAATGTCCGTTGATTTATTGAACATCATATGA
>JAJPZJ010000006.1 GCA_021204405.1 Tannerellaceae bacterium
GGTTGCCTATTGACCTGGAGAAACTATTTTTGGTAAAATGAAACCCTTACAGGGTTTTCGGTTTATTATCTTCTTACCCAGGGTATCGTTCGCTACGCTCACTTAACCCTGGGCTATTGCTTTATACCCTGCAAGGGTATTGCGGTTAGCTTACCCTTGCAGGCTATTGACTCAACCTTCCTGGGCTATTATAAGGGCGGTCTTTCCGATTGCTTTAAACCCCTGCAGGGATCAGACGCAAGTAAAACATCAAAAGTCCGGAAAAGAATTTAACAACCCTGGGCAGCACTCGGGGTATTACGATAACCCAGGTTGCGGACTGTAAGCCCAGGATATAATATAAATACCCAATTAGGTTAGAGCCAAACGTTGTTTTTTAATATACTGCACCTACGGTGCGCAAATATACCACCTATTGTAATCCCCCTGGCGTTGCCGGGGGCCAGGATATGCTAAGCCTACGGCCTGAAAGAGAATCTTCCGACCACCAGTGATCAGGAGATCCTCTTCGATAAAACAGATGATTATAAATCGGCCCTAAACTATATAAAAAACTCCGTGTCTCTGTGTCTCCGTGTTTGATTCTTTTACTACAACTGCCCTACAATCTCCCGCTGTTTCTTGAAAAACTGGATTCGTTGCATCTCACCACTTTCCGAAATCATGGTTGAAAATTTCCTCAGGGATTCGATCCATTCTTTCTGATGCCTGCAAACCGTCTGGTCAAGCGAAAGAATGGAATTAATGGCATATAGCCTGATCATACTAAGCTGAAAGTCGCGGGCTTCCACATAATTATAGGTAGCTTCAAAATTGATGTTAGATATATAAATATTAACTTTATTTCCGGTTGGGTGCCTGCCCGTACTGGCATAGAGCTCCATTTCATCCAGTAAAGCCAATATCTCCTCCTTTAACAAACCAATCTCTTCCTTACCCAGTAGATGGATACTCTCAAAATATTTAATATCACTTACCAGGTAGCTAATCATCAGGTTATCCCAGATATAGTTAACCGTTTTAAAATTATGTACGCCCCGTACATACTCTTTATGATAGGTCTTAACCCTTTCCGGCAGGTGGAAACTGGCAAAATCCTTTCCAACATTCACCTTTTCATGCTGATACATCCATTTGAAAAGCCTGAACTTAGCCAGCACATCATATTTAAGATACAACGACTGGGGGATCATATTAGAAGCACTGTCCAATCTGGAATCAGGCTTGCAGGAAACCGCCTTTATAATATTCAGGGTATAATCAATAGCCGAAACATAGGTTTCAACCGGCTCTTTATAATTGATAAAGTTTAAATCAAAAATAGCGCTTACTTCTGAATTGAGCCCTACCAGCCTATCCAGTGATATTCCCATTTTATGGGCAATGATAAAAGCTTCATTCAAAGTAAAAGGCACTTCGCCACGCAGGTGCCGGTAAACAGCTTCTTTTCCAATACATAGAATATCCATTAAAGTAGCAGCCAATTGACCTTTATCAGTTACCTGCTTTTTCATAACCTCAATCAAACTTGCGTTTAATTTATCCGTCGTCATCTTATCAAATATGGTTATTTAGTTATACCTTTCATCAGTCTAAAACGCAATTCGGTAGTAAATTGTTTCTGAAATCGAAACTTTTAGCACAAATATCCTCCGGAGTTTCGAAACGATAACTCGTGATATACTCGAATATGTTTTTTAGAAATCAGGTGACAGAAAAAAAACATTCTGAACGAAACCCGAAGGGCTGGTTCACACTGTAATTTTACACCCAATGTGATAAGATGAGGCAAAGGAATCTTTTCACAAAGAAAAACAAATAAAAGGAACAAAAAAAATCTTCTATAAAAATATAAGCTTTTTTTATCCTATAGTTAATAATTCATTAAAAACCCGCATCAAACCAGCCTTTCCGCGCAGGAACGGCCCGTACATGCAGGGACAGGAAAGGTTATTTCTTTTTATTATTTTGTAAGTATTCTGTAACCAATTGAAGAATTTTTTCACCGTGGTTATCGATCACCTTTTTGCCTATTCCCGGGATTTTAAGCAACTCTCCCGGTGTGACAGGCAACAGATTAACAATTCCGATCATTGCCTTTTGCTGCAAAATAGTATATGTAGGGAGGCCTTTTGTTTTGGCCTGCTCACTGCGCCAGGCCCGGAATATTTCATATAGCCGGGGATGTAGAATATCGGAAGGAACAGTAACCTTTCCGGCTTTCGAAGCTTTCGAGGTACTTCTCTTTTTTGCTGCGGAAGGAGGTGATAAAGAGGCTTTGGCTTTCGCCGACAGGTAGACCGGAATAGAAAAGGTTTCCCGGCAGGCTAACAGGGTTGCTTCTTTTAGGGTAGTACTTTCGTCGAGCTTTTGCAATGCATTGGTTATTAACTTCCTTGTTTTCTTATTATCAATTTCTATCTCTTCCGCTTCTTTTATGATAGCGGTTAATCCACGGAATTTATCCAGGAAGTAAGGTATCCCTTTTCGTATCCTTTCTGCGATCTGCTGGTCTTGTTTATAATCGGGTGAAGCCTGGAGCATCTGCGATAATTGTTGCTGGAAACGGATACCCACTTCGGTAACATGTTCACGAAATGTATCCCTGACAGATCCGAACATCCTGCACAATTCCGGGTAGATACGCTGCAGGTTTGCCTCTATTACGTAGGCAGCATATTGCAATTGTTGTTGTATCCGGGCAAAGTCGAACAGCTCGGTAAGTAGCTCTTTGTAATAAACCAGTTCGGCCTGCCGTACCTGTTGGTTATCCGGTTGCCTGGCAGGGATGGAAGAAACAAAGTCGTAAATCTGCCGGTCCCCTACCAACGCATTCCGTCCGATCGGGCTCGTCAATACCAATCCTTCCAAGGAGGTACAACGGCTCAGGGCTACATACACCTGTCCGTAGGAAAAAGCAGCCCCTGCATCAATAATAGCATGTTCGAAGGTTAAGCCCTGGCTTTTATGGATAGTGATGGCCCAGGCCGTTTTCAGCGGGTATTGCCTGAAAGAGCCGGCAATCGTTTCGGTGATTTCTTTAGTTTCCTGGTTGATCGTATATTTGGTATGATGCCAGATTTCCTGTTCGACTACCATTTCCTGCCCCTGTTCGTCGGCTACAACAATCTTTGTAGGATTGATTAACACGATCTTTCCGATCTTTCCATTATAGTATCGTTTTTCACCTGAGGTATCGTTTTTAATAAACATTATCTGGGCACCCCGTTTCAATTCCAGTTGCTTGTCGGTAGGATAAAGATATTCGGGGAATTCATCTGCAATCTCCGCTTCGTACCTATACAGACGGCCTTCAAGCTCCTGCAGGCGTTTTTCATTTAGCTGGCGTGCCTGTATGTTATGGGTAGTAAGCGTGATATATCCTTCATCGGGTTTCGGTGTAAAACCCGGTTTATACCGGGTATTAAGCAAATGGAGTGTTTCCTCATCCAATTGGTTATCCCGTATATTATTCAGGAGAGTAATAAATTCATTATCGGTCTGCCGGTAAATATGGGTAAGCTCTATACAGAAATAGGTACATTCCCGAAGCGCCCTGCTGTCGAAAAAGAAGCTGGATTTATAATAGTTACGCAGGATATTCCACTCCTCCTCTTTGGCTACGGGAGCCAGTTGCTGAATATCACCGATCAATAGGAGCTGGACACCTCCGAAGGGTTTGCGGCGATCCCGGTAGCGGCGTAATACCTCATCGATGGCGTCAAGTACGTCGGCCCGTACCATACTTACTTCATCGATCACCAACAGGTCGAGACTACGGATAATATTGATCTTCTCCTTGCTGAAACGAAGTTGACTGGCCGGAATAGCCGTGCCGGGCGTATCGGCCGGAATAAAGGGTGAGAAAGAGAGTTGGAAAAAGGAGTGGATAGTTACACCACCGGCATTCATAGCAGCTACTCCGGTAGGGGCAACAACGATCATTCGCTTAGGACTGGCTTTCCGCAGGTTCCTGAGAAAAGTGGTTTTGCCGGTACCGGCTTTACCTGTGAGGAAAAGGTGGTTTCCGGTCTGTTCGATTAATTGTAAGGCCAGGTTAAGTTCAGTGTTCGGGTTCATAAGAAATATACTTTAGACAACAGCAAATATAAAAATATAAATAAACTATTCCGGGAAAGAGGGATTAAATATCAGTACTTACAGCTAGTAACAGCCATTTATTTACAAGATAAGAATTATAAAATAGCTGATTAAAGGAAATCACCAGGTCTTTCTTTAATGAAATCAGGTTTAACTCCTCTTATGTAGGTAAAGTTTCAGGAGTATCCTCAGAGCGAAGCCGCACTTTCGGGAAACTGTCGGGATATTCGCGGTTAATAAAATCGATCAGTTTTTCACGCATTTCCACCCGCAGGTCCCAGCTAAATCCGGAGCTACTGCTACTGAGCAGCACACGCAACTCCTTACAATTCTCTTTGGCATCCGTTACCTGTATACTAGCCACCCGGCCATCCCATTTAGGATGATCGACCAGGAGGTGTGTCAGATGTTCGCGCAGCCGTTCCACCGGCAGTCCATAATCCACATAGAGGAAAACCGTACCTAAAATATCAGAGGAGGTACGTGTCCAGTTCTGGAAAGGCTTTTCAAGGAAATAAGTAACCGGCAATACCAGGCAGCGTTCATCCCAGATCCTTACCACCACATAGGTAAGGGTGATCTCCTCCACCCTTCCCTACTCTCCTTCTACTATCACTACATCCTCTAGGCGGATGGGTTGGGTAATGGCGATCTGGATACCGGCCAATACCGCAGCAATGCTTCTCTGTGCGGCAAATCCAACTATAATACCGGCTATACCGGCAGAGGTAAGGAGGCTGACACCAATAGTACGTACTTTATCGAAGGTCATCAGGCATACAGCTACAATCACTACCGTAATAAGTGTCACCATAATCCCTTCGAATATTTTCATTTTGGTATAATTCTTCCGGGCATTCAGGTTATCGGCAGCCGTTATATCCAGCCTGTTTTGTAAATAGTAGAATAAAACCCTGACCATCTTAATCAGTATCCAGCCAACCGTTACGATGACAAGTATATTACTTACTTTGGTAACCCATCCGAAAACGTGGGTTGCCGAAAGATAACTGGCACTGAATATTTTAAAGAGGATAAAATACAATAAACAGAGGAAAGGTAATTTCAGCAGGTCGATAATAAAATCGTCTACTTTTGTTTTTGTACGGGCTGCCCGCCGTCCCAGTTTCATCACCACAAAGCGGTATACCACATAGACAACCACACAGGCAGCCAGGAAAAGAAGGGTTCCACCCATAATTTTAGGCGTATCGCTTTTCAGGAATTCTTCTACTTTCTCTATTTCCAGATTTTCTACAGGCATTTCCGGTTTATTTATTGTTTTATTCTATAAGGCTATTGTTTTATTCTATAAGGCTATGCAGGAAATGGAGTGTTTGCTGCTGGGTGGGGATGTTATACTTAGCCACATCGGAAGTTTTACCCACTTTGATAGTAACTGCATATTCCGGCAAGATCTTAAACATATCCTCATCGGTGGTGTCATCGCCGATAGCCGGGATAAAATCAAAATTATCTTTTGCCATCAGGCGTTGTGCTTCCGTACCTTTACTATAGGCAGACGATTTGATCTCTATAATTTTATTCCCCTTCATGATTTGCAGGTTAAGCTGTGAAGTGGGGCCAATCAGGGCATTGATCAACTGGTTTACCCGCAGCTCCGCCAACCAGGCATCCACTTCCCGGTAATGCCACACCAGGGCTGTTTTCTTTATTTCCAGCCGCGAACGGGGCGTTTTCCGGATAATCTGCCGGATAATTCGTACGATCTCATCATTCCAGGGCGTATCTTCCGCATTCCGGTGCCATTTACCGTCCTCTTTATAAAAAGCACCATGTTCGGCAGCCAATCCAATAGGCAGGTTGCCAAGCCACCTGTCCAGTGTAGTAAGGTCGCGCCCGCTACTGATAGCTACATAGTTCTTTTTATCGCCAGACAGGCGGGTAAGGAGCTCGATCACTTCTGGAGTGGGAACCGTACGTTGCGGGTTTCTGTCAAAAGCCACCAGGGTACCGTCATAATCGAGCAGGATCAGGCGCTTCCGGGCTTTATCGTAGGCCTCTTTGATGAGATGGAAATTCGTATTCTCTACCAGTTTCTGCTGCAAGCTCTCATTTTTCTTTTAATGATTATCCGCATAATGTCCTATTATAAATTCTGGATTTGAAGT
>JAJPZJ010000022.1 GCA_021204405.1 Tannerellaceae bacterium
GGCTAAGGCCGACCTACGGTTCCCGCTTTCGCGGGGAACTAATCAGGACTTTTGAGACAGCTTCTTTTTTATGTCTGTTTTTATCCGGAAGAGTTTTACTCCCGGTCTGTTTCCGTTATTCTTTTTCCAATGCTTTGACGATCTCTTTGCCTACTTTGTGGGCTGAAGTTGGGTTTTGTCCGGTGATAAGGCGTCCGTCTGTTACTACGTGGGGATGCATGGGAGCTCCTTTGCTAAAGGAAGCCTTGCGCTTGATTAGCATATCTTCGAGTAGGAAGGGGACGATGTTTTCCCGTTTCACTAATTTTTCTTCTTCGTTGGTGAAGCCGGTTACCTGTTTGCCTTCTATAAGATGGGTTCCGTCACTTAGTTTTAAGTTAATCAATCCGGCCGGGCCGTGACAGACGGCGGCAACAATCCCCCCTGCCTCGTATATCTGGCGTGCAATGGTAGAAATTTCTGTTACTTCAGGAAGATCCCACATCGCACCGTGTCCTCCCGCATAAAAGATAGCTGCGTATTCTTCCGGTTTTACGTCAGCAGGTGTCAGGCTGGTGATGATCTTTTTCTGGTATTTCTGGTTGTTCCAGAATTTTCGGTTAATGGGGTCGACCAACTCAAAGCCGTCTACCGGGGGTGTTCCTCCGTGGGGACTGACAAAATCAATTTCATAGCCGGCTTTGGTTAGTACTTTCCAGGGATGTGCTACCTCAGCTAAATAATAGCCGGTATGTTCGCCTGTATTACCCAATTTGCCGTGGCTGGTGACTACGAATAAAATTTCTTTTCTTTTTTCTCTTTGCCGACTTTGACTGCTTTTGCTTTCTTTTTCAGCCAGTAAACTGCTCCGCTTAACAAGGCTGCTGTTATTAATATCTTTTTCATTCTTTCTAAATTTTTATGATTTTGTTTTTATTCTTACCCTTATTTATCCATAATGTTGGTAAACCCTAGGTTCATTCTACCTTTTTAAGAGGAGAAAAAAGTGATAAGAGCCATTTGTGAAAACAATTCGATGAAGAAGATAGTTTAGCGGGGAGCGTTTATTTCCATCTTCTATTTAGTTTGCTTATAAAAATATTAAATATCGCAAACTATGAATTAAAAGTGGCTATCAGCCCAACTTTTTCCCTGTTTTACAGGTTGAAAATCTATATCCGGAATTATTGAGTTTGAGATTATGGCTACTGAAAATTATTTACGTTCACCAGTTAATCATATTATTAATCATTTGTTTTCAGATGAATATCAGTATGATGGCAATACCAGTGTGGATACGTCGGTCGTGTTAGTACGATATAATAGTGACAAGCTGGAATTTGCAAAACTTTCTTCCGGCCTGGAATCTTATTTAGGTTATTGTAAAGCGGGTTATGTTAACTGGTTTGATGTGGTAGGACTTAATAATACAGGCTTTATCCACCGGATTTTACTGGAACTGGGCTTTTTCGATGTCGATGCAAAGTCGGTTCTTACTCCATGCCATGCAGCTAAAATTGACGATTTTGATAAACGGCTTATTATCGTAATACGCCCTTCTTATTTTGAACACAATAACAGGATTGCATCTGAGCATATTTGTATTTTATTGAAAGGCAATATCTTATTAACATTCCGGGAGCGGGGGAATATTTCATTTGATCATGTGGTCAAATCGCTGCGGACAAATGTTATGCAAATCCGTCAACGTGATAAAGGATTATTGCTGGCCTTTATTCTTAACTCTATTTTATCTGTTATGATCGGTACGGCTGTAAAAGTGGAGGAAATGTTAGGGAATATAGACCTGATGTTGCTGGAAAATTCTTCAAATGATAATATGGTCGGAAAGAAGATCCAGCATTGTAGTTATGCCAACCTCTATTTACAGAAGACGGTTGTTCCTCTAAAAGATGAGTTTGATAAACTGATAAAAATTCCATTTATCAGGGAGGGAAAAGGACTCATGCCGGTATATATGGAGTTGTATAACCAGTTGGATTATATCCTTCTTACCTCGAAGAACTGCCGGGATTTGTTGGGAAGCCTTCGTGACCTCTATGTTTCGAACAACGATCTGAAAACAAACACGGTTATGAAACGTCTTACGGTAGTAGCTACCTTGTTCATTCCTCTCACTTTCCTGGCCGGATTGTGGGGGATGAATTTTGAGTTTATGCCGGAAACGAAGTGGGAATATGGGTATGTATTTGCATGGGTGGTGATGGGGTTAACCGTAATGCTGACATGGAGGTTCATGAAGAGGCACAAATGGTTTTAATAGATAAAAATAGAAAGACACAGGCCCCTTCTATTGAAAAGGGCCTGTAGAATGATAAGCAAAACTCCCTTCAATTATTCAACGAATTTCAAACAAACCGGTTTACTACTTGCAATCGTATTCCCTGTATCTGTTAATAATCCTGTTTCCTGATTAATTGAGAATACCTGGATAGAGTTACTATCGCGGTTGGCTACCAAGAGGAATTTACCATTAGGGGTAATAATAAAGTTGCGTGGATGTATGCCTGTTGGCTGGTATCCGATACGAGTTAATTTACCGGTATTGGCATCGACACTGAAAATAGCCAATCCATCATTTTCGAGACGGTTGGAGGCGTATAGGAATCTGCCGTCGGGAGTAATATGGATGTCTGCACTCCCTTGTGCTCCGACCGTATCAGACGGAATATATTGGATACTTTTCAATTGTCCGTTATGATAAGAAAAAGCTGTTACCATGCCGGATATCTCATTAATAAGGTAAGCAAATTTTCCATTGGGGTGAAATGTCATATGGCGCGGACCTGAACCGGGCTCTACTTTATAGGTATCCCATACTTCCTGCAGGTATTCATTGTCGTCATCCTTGTCTTTTACCTTGAATTTATGGATAGTATCTGTGCCCAGGTCTTTAGCAAAGAGGTAATTCTGGTCAGGAGAAAAGGTTATACTATGTAAGTGGGGTTCATTTTGCCGTTTAGGATCTTCATCCGAACCGGAAATTAATTACCTGTGAGGCTGGTAATAGCTTTCCATCAGTATCAATAGGAAATACGGTAATATTTCCTCCGGTATAGTTAGCGGTTACCACAAATTTCTGCTCATTGTCAATATTGATATAGCAAGGAGCCCCTCCGTGGGTTTTCTGGCTATTCAGCCATGTCAACCGGCCTGTTGCCTGGTCGAAAGCGAGGGCATTGGCAGAAGCATTTTCATTATTATCTTCTGCTACAGCATAAATATATTTTTTATCAGGCGATACAATCAGGTAGGAGGGATTGGAAATCCCTTTCAGGCCGCTTATAAATGTGCTTGTCCCTGTACTTTCATTGAAAGTATATACTTTGATTCCCTCTTCTTCCGGTTCTGCATAGCTACCAACCAGGAGATATAATTTGTTGTTTAGTTCATTATTTTTCATATTATTATCTTTTTTGGAAATATTACAACTGATACATACAAGTATACTCCATATAAAACTTATTATTCTCATTTTTATTACAACAAATTATAGATTAAACATTCCGGTAAAAGTATCTGTTTTGTTTTCAAAAGTACTTAAAAAGTAGATTACTTCCTAATCTGTTTAATCCGGTAGTAGTCAGTTTTTTCTACATGGCCCTGGCTTGTTTTACCAGGTCGATAGCCCCTGATTCACATACTTCAAGGCAATGACTGCATCCTTTGCATACTTCAGGGGAAGCAACAATTGCACGGTAACGGTTTTTATCCTGTATCAATACAAAAACATTTCGTTTGCACCGGATTACACAATTACCACATCCGGTACATATATCTTCATTGATATATAGTGAAATAACTTTCTTTTGTTTGCTGAATAGTTTGAACATAATTTTTCATTTTAATAATTAATCCATTGAGCCGACCTTTGTTATTGGAGACGATCGGGATGGAAGAATATTTTGAACAGAATAAAGAAATTTTCCCCTATTCACCATAGTAAATCGACCGTTGCCAATAATCCCACCAGAAAATCCCCTCTGGAGATTTTAGCAATAGCCCAGTGGATGAGCATAGCGATTCCCTGGGTAGCAATAAGAGAATAAACAACCTTGAAGAGATTGCCTATTAACTATTTTATTAATAAAACTTATTGTAATTATAATAATATACCGGAATCATTTTTGTATTCGGACATGAAACATATATGTATTAAGAATAGTGTTTATACTCTTATAGTTTTTTGATT
This sequence comes from Tannerellaceae bacterium, assembly GCA_021204405.1. Classification (GTDB taxonomy): domain Bacteria; phylum Bacteroidota; class Bacteroidia; order Bacteroidales; family Tannerellaceae; genus JAJPZJ01. The sequence goes on from JAJPZJ010000022.1 coordinate 4,193, forward strand.
TTGATAGCTATTGTAGTTGATAGCAATAGTTTATATACCTAGGCAACCTCTTCAAGGTTGTATGATAGAGCCATATACCACCCAGGGAATCGCCTTTGGCTCATCCGCTGGGCTATTGCTTTTATTCCCTTTGGGAATTATTTTGTTGAATTGTTTCATTGGTGTATTGGCATTGGTAAGGGATAAGTTATGAATATCGATTGCAAGGTTCCTCAACTTTTAACAGTGATCAAAAAAGCATACCTTATAGAGACGTACGGCGTGCGTTTCGTCCCTACACGCTAATCGATATAATAAAAAAGCCGGAGTTCAGAAACTCCAGCTTTTTTATTGTGTGACCGCGACAGGATTCAAACCTGTAACCGGCTGATCCGTAGTCAGCTACTCTATTCAGTTGAGCTACGCGGCCATTTTTACTTTGCGTGTGCAAAGGTAGTATAATCTTTAATTTATACAAATCTTTAAGTGAACTTTTTTCGGTTAATCCAGTAATTTCGGATTAAAAATAAGGTAACCAATATTAATCCCAAAGTTGAAATTATTCTTTGGGTAACTGTAGCCATTGGCATATAGACTAATAGATATAAAAGGCAACTGAAGTACAATAGCCGTTTCGCCCATAAGTTTCACGGAGTTAAAAAACTTTCCGTGATAAGGAGAGATATAGATATAATCCTCTACCGTTTTAATCTCCTTCCTGATCTCATAGAAAGGAATAAATCCGTACATATCGGCACGGAGGTGTAGCAAACGGCTTAATTTAAAAATAGGGGATAACCCTGCTGCTACATATTGGTTGGCACGGAATGCTTCGTTGAATACAATCTTGCTATGTGGAGTAGGTATAAAAGCCGGTGCTTGCAGTACGGTTGCCGTATAATTTTGCAGCAGGTTTTTACTGGATAGAACAATTTCTGCCGTATATCCCAGGTTAAATCGGTGGTTCAGTTGCTGATATTGTGTCCAATGTCCTTTCATTTGCAGCCAGCTATGGATCTCTTCAGTTTTAGCCGTAGGGGTGGATGCAGGCCTATAGTGCTCTTTTCCTGTAATATATTGTGCAAACAGGCGCTGCCTGCGTCCACTGATCGGATACTGCTTGGCATCCAGTGAATTACGGTCAAGATTAAGTGACCAGGTAAAAAGGTCGTACCAACTACGGTCGAAAGAGGCATTCGTTGTCACCAGGTTAGAGAACTGATAATATTGGTCATTCAACCTGCCGTAGCCAAAGCCAATCTCGGCTTTGGCTCTGTTGAGGAAGGGAAATCCCAGTTTTAATTTCATGTATAGTTCTTTCTGCTTAATAAAAGCCGGTACCATATCTTCATAGAAAAGCGATTGGCTTTGTGAGTATTGCCGGTATGAATAAGCTCCCTGCACGTTAATATAGGTGGGGATCTGGGTTTGCAAATATATTCTCCCGTCAAGTAATATTCCGCTAAAGGCATTTCCGACCTGAAAATTGGTACTTACATCAGCTGCGAAACGTCCCAGATACTGGTAATTGATTCCCAGGAAAAGCTGGTTTGCCTGGTAGGAAGACACATTTCCTCCGAAACTGACATTGATCTCCTCTTTGATAGTAACATCCAGGTAGAGGTCAAACTTCTGTTCTTTCCGGTTGTATACGGCATGTGGACGGATCTCGTTTATTTTTGAGTAGGTAAGCATTTTGAAATAGGCCCGCTTGAACTCTTCCATGGAGAATTCCTGGTTGATATCCCTGTATAATTGCGCTTCGATGTATTTACGTTGTGCTTCATTTACACCGGTAATATAGATGTTTTTAAAGATAAGCGGAGGCAAATCCTCCTTATAAAGTTGCCGGCGCTTATTTACCTCTTCAAGGTGTACTTCTCTGGGTACACGCTGTTTAATGGAATCAATAAGCGAGAGGGTACGCCTATAGCCAATATTCATCAATTCTTCCGCCCGCTGAAAATCCAATAATGAAACATTCGGAAAACGGAAGCGGATACGCATACCATCCTCTTCCGGAACGTCGTAATCGGTTTCCTGCATAATCATTGTTTCCAATTGGTTGTAGAAGTTCTCAGAAGGTTTATTATCTCCTCCTGCCACGATCGAACCAAAAATGAAATCAGGATTAAAAGCCTCTTTCATGGGGTTAATAGGAAAATTATCATAAATGCCACCATCGAACAGGGGAACACTGTCGCGCCAGATCGGTTTGAAGAAGAACGGGAATGTCATAGACACCCGTACGGCATCTCCCAGGTCGCCATTCTTAAATACAATGGCTTTCTTATTGTAAATATCTGACCCTACACAACGGAAAGGCACAAACAGATTATCAAAATTCCACCCGGCTTTGGCACTGGTCGGTGCGTACAGGCCGATAAAAGCCTGGTTCATCTGGATGGGATTAACCAGACTTTGGGGAAGAAAATTGGCTTTTACATGCAAGGAGTCTGAAAGATCGATTGAGAAATGGGCAAAGTCGGGCGTCGGGTCCGGTTTTTTGAAATAATAAATATATTCATCTTCTACCGTACCGGTCTGCCAGTAGCCAAACTCATCCGATTGAATCAGTTCCAGCATCTCTTCCGGTGTATATCCTATGGCATATAAACTTCCTATAATTGCACCGATAGAGGTACCGGTAATATAATCGATGGGAATATGATTCTCTTCCAGTGCCTTGATAACTCCTATATGAGCAGCACCTTTGGCCCCACCGCCGCTTAGTACAAGCCCGACTCGTTGTGCGAGGATAAAGGGAATGCATACTGATAAGTAGATCAAAAGAAGTAATAGTTTCCGCATGCTCACATTTGTATTTCCCTTCAAAAATAGAGTTATTTTTCCATATCTGCGGTAAGCAATTTCAATTTAATAGAAGAGTGTTTTTAAAATGACCAAAAAAAATAACAGCCGGGAGATATAGGATGGAATATTAATCTGCCGGCTGCTGTATTATTTAGTGAATGCGATCTTATTGCAGGTATTTTTTTTAACATAGCTCCGCTGAACATAGCTAAACTCTTAACAGGAGAGAGTCCGGCAAAGCCGTTTAACAATCCCCAGTCGTGGGTTACTCTATTGTAACGGATCGTAGTTACATATACACCGGCTTCATCCAGTTTACGGCCTAATTCTTCACCACCATCGCGTAAGATATCATTTTCAGCTACTTCAATCAGTGTAGGAGGTAATCCGCGTAGCTGGTCGATGGTTGCACGGTCGGGAGAAAGATGAATATCATCATACTGATCCGGTGATTCCACATAGTTGTCACGCATCCATTCCATCAAAGAGGTAGTAAGGAAACGTTGTTTACCATATTTTTATATGATTTGAAATCTGTCCCTGCATCACAGTAAGGCCACATTAATATCTGGCATTTAATATCCGGGCCACCCTTCTCTTTTGCATATAAGCTGGTAACAAACGCCATATTACCACCGGCACTATTACCAACTACAGCCAACCTTTTGCCATCTACATTGATTTCATCTCCGTTTTCAGCTACCCATTTGGTTGCCGCATAACATTCGTGCGGTGCCTGTGGAAATTTGGCTTCCGGAGAGCGGGTATAGTTTACAAAAGCACATGCATATCCCGATTCAACCATTATATCACGTACTAAACGTCTGTGGGTTGGATAATCGCCCAATACCCATCCGCCACCGTGGAAAAACATAAATACCGGCAGTTTTTTCGTAACATCTTGCGGACGAACTAATGTTAATGTCAGGGTATACCCATCAGCAGTGATCGTTTTTTCAGACTCGTCGATTCCTGATACATCTACATTTACCGAAGCCTGTGCACTTGCTAATACATTCCGGGCATCTTCAACAGGTAATGACTCCACAGGCGTATCGCTTGCATTTAATACTTTCAGGTATTCTTTTGTGCCTACGCTCAGATGGTCGTCTTCCAGATAATCGGGAGCTTCTTTTACAAAAAGGTTACTCATAGTAATTCAGTTTTGAAATTAATTAAATATTAATATATTACGTGTCTTATTAAAACAGTTTATACTTCTAAATGTTTTTAAAGTATCTGATATATATTTTTTCTACTATTAGCTATTAAATATTATATAATGCACCGAACATTTACACCTTTTAAGGAGTTAAAGTAATTAGTATAAAAACAGCTAAGATCACTATCAATCGATAATCAAAACACCAGCTATATGAATTCGGTAAAGATCGTAAGTATAACTTTTGCTTTCCTGTTACTCTGTTCCTGTGGAGAAAAAAGAAAAAACAGGCTGCCGCTGCTGCTCAGCAACAAGCTCCCCAGGAGTATCCGGCAGCAGTTGTACATCCGCAGAATGTTGAGTTACAAACCGTTTTTCCTGCAAATATAAAAGGAGAAGAAGATATTGAAATACGTCCGAGGGTAGATGGTTTTATAGAAGCCATTTATGTAGACGAGGGTTCGGTAGTGAAAAAAAGGACAATCTTTATTTAAGATCAATTCGCCGCAATCACAGCAAAGCCTGACCAGTGCGGAAGCTTCCGTAGCTAGCTGCCAGGCCTCTTTGAGCAGTGCCCAACTGGATGTGGAACGGATGCGTCCGCTGGCAGAAAAAGGGATTATAAGTGAGGTACAACTGGCTGCTTATATGAATTCCTATACGATGGCACAGGCTGCTTTAGAACAGGCGGAAGCTACGTTAAAGAATGCCCGGGCAACCCTGTCGTGGACCAATGTAACCAGTCCTGTTGATGGAATAGTAGGAGAAATCCCTTACCGGCAGGGAAGCCTAGTAAGTAGTTCGGATGCACTTACTACCGTGGCAAATATCAGGAATGTATATGCTTACTTCTCGATGAATGAGAAGTCTTTACTGGATCTTTTGCAGACGTTGCCGGGAAGAACACAGGAAGATAAAATAAAAAGCCTGCCCCCGGTATCCCTCATCCTTGCCGATGGTAGCCAATATCCGGAAAAAGGACATATAGAAACCATATCGGGTGTAGTGGATGTAACTACCGGATCTGCCAATTTCCGGGCGGAATTCCCTAACCGGGGCGGAATCCTCAGGAGCGGAACCAGTGGTAAGGTTGTTATTCCCCATGCCATGAAAAATGTGATTGTGGTTCCTCAGAAGGCAACTTTTGCCCAGTAGGATAAAACTTTGCTGTATGTGGTGGAAGGAGATTCCGTAAAGCAACAGATTGTGAGCACTATCTCCACACTCGATGGGCATAATTATGTAGTTACCAACGGTCTTTCCAATGGAGATACAATCGTTACGGATGGCGTAGCTACTTTACAAAATGGTAAAAAATAAAAGTTAAACTGTAAATAACCGGAATCCATGCTTAAAAGATTTATAGAGCGGCCTGTCCTTTCAACTGTAATATCTATTATTATAGTTATATTAGGATTGATCGGGCTTTTTTCGCTGCCGGTAGAACAATATCCGGATATTGCTCCTCCCACAGTCCGTGTAACGGCTACTTATAGCGGCGCTAATGCGGAGGTGGTGATGAATAGTGTTATTGTACCTCTGGAAGAGTCTATCAATGGAGTGGAAGGGATGACGTATATTACTTCTACTGCCTCGGATGATGGATCTGCTACTATTAATGTCTTTTTTGAGCAAGGCGTAAATGCAGATATTGCAGCGGTAAACGTACAAAACCTGGTATCCCAGGCGTCTTCCTTGTTGCCCCAGGAGGTAACGCAAACGGGAGTAATTGTAAGGAAGAGTCAGAACAGTACGTTGCTGATGCTTTTCCTCTATTCGGATAATCCGGAATATGATGGCCGGTTTATCCAGAACTATGCCAATATAAATGTATTGCCTCAGATACAACGTGTATATGGAGTGGGGGGAAGCCCAGGTATATGGGGCCCAGGATTATTCCATGCGTATCTGGTTGAAACCGGATGTAATGGCCTCTTACCAGATCAGCCCTTCCGAGGTAATAGCAGCGCTGCAGGATCAGAACATTGAAGCTGCACCGGGCGAATTAGGACAGAACAGCGACCAGACTTTCCAATATACCTTAAGGTATACCGGCCGGCTTACATCTGCTGAAGAGTTTGGTGATATTGTGATTCGTGCAGACGACGGATTGATCCTGCGGGTGCGTGATGTGGCAGATGTAGAACTGGGATCGTTAAACTATTCGGTATTGTCACGGGTTGGAAATGACCAGGCAGTAGTGATAGCCATTAGCCAGACTTCCGGGTCGAATGCGCAGGAGGTAATTAAAAATGTAAAAGCAGAGCTGGAGGCTGCAGCAGCTGGTTTTCCGGAAGGTATTACATATTTATATATGATTGATGCCAGCGAATTTTTAGGAGAATCAATAAGTAAAGTAGAACATACGCTGCTGGAAGCCTTTATCCTGGTCTTTCTGGTTGTTTTTATCTTTTTACAGGATTTTCGTTCTACCATCATCCCGGCTATTGCAGTTCCGGTTGCAATCGTTGGTACATTTTTTTTCCTCTCTATTTTTGGCTTTTCGGTTAATTTGCTGACACTTTTTGCTTTGGTGCTCGCTATCGGGATTGTGGTAGACGATGCCATTGTAGTAGTGGAAGCTGTCCATGCCCAGTTGGATGCGGGCGAACAAGACCCTAAAAAAGCAGCGATAGAGGCTATGGAAAAGATAGCTCCGGCTATTATTTCCATCACGTTGGTTATGTCGGCTGTATTTATTCCGGTTAGTTTTATCGGTGGGACTTCAGGCGTATTCTTCAAGCAATTCGGGTTGACGATGGCGATAGCTATTGTGATTTCCGCAGTCAACGCATTGATGTTAAGCCCTGCTTTATGTGCCCTGTTTTTGCGGCCTCATAAGGAAGATGAAACACAGAAAAAAGGATTTCTGAACCGGTTCCATTATTACTTCAATATAGGATATGATGCAACCAAAATAAATATGAATCTTCTTTAAAGTATCTGAGAAAAAAGAACCACCGCTGGATCACGGTTTTGATTATTTGCTTGTGTACAATAGCAGTTGTGGTATTAATGAAAGTGATTCCTACCGGCTTTATCCCGCAGGAAGATGGAGGGGCTGCTATGGGAATGATTACATTACCGCCGGGAGCTTCCCTTGAACGGACCGATTCGGTTGTCCGCCAGGTGGTACAGATTGTCCAGGAAATTCCTGATGTAAAGGTTGTATCCAGTATTTCCGGTGTTAACTTTATGATTGGTGTAGGGAGCTCCTATGGTTCAGTAATTATAAAAATGCAGCCGTGGAGCGACCGCAAAGTAACAGTAAACGAAGTTGTAGCCCGCCTTACCCAGGAAACAAGCCACATCCAGGATGCCACTTTTCTGTTTTTTCCGGTACCTACTATACAGGGATTTGGTTTAGCCAGTGGGGTTTCCCTGGAGCTGGAAGATCGTACGGGTGGCGATATAGATAAATTTTCCAGGTTGCGAATGAATTTCTGGGAAGGCTTAACCAGCAGGAACAGATCCTGGCAGCTATTACCACCTTTAATCCTAATTTCCCCCAAAAACAAATTGAAGTAAATATCCCAAAAGTAAAGGAGGCCGGATTGACCTTAAGTGAGGTAATGACAACTTTGCAGGCTAATATCGGAAGTATGTATATTTCCAACTTCAATTTGTATGGGAAGCAATTCCGGGTAATGGTACAGGCGGCTCCGGAGTATCGTTCCAGACTGGAAGACCTGGATGGAATGTATATCCAGACCTCCAGTGGCCAAATGGCACCGGTCACAATCTTTCTCACTATAACTGATATTACCGGGCCACAATTTTTAAGTCGCTTCAATCTTTATTCGGCTATGGATGTAACAATCGTACCTAAGCCGGGTTCCAGTACGGGAGACGTTATTAATGTCGTAAATACGGTAGCACAGGAAATATTACCTTCGGGGTATTCGTATGAGTACTCCGGTATTTCCCGCGAAGAGGTAAAAAGCGGTAGCCAGACTACTATCATCTTTGCGCTGTGCCTGATCTTTGTCTATTTATTGCTTTCCGCCCTGTATGAAAGTTATATATTGCCTCTGGCGGTTATTCTTTCCCTTCCTATCGGATTATCCGGATTATATCTGTTCGTTTTCCTGGCCATGATGTCGGGAGGTACGATTGTAAATAATACCTATGTCCAGATCTCTTTGGTAATGCTTATTGGTTTGTTGGCTAAAAACGCTATTTTGATTGTTGAATATGCTATACAGAACCGGCAGCAGGGGATGGGAGTAGTCGAGTCTGCTATCCATGGGGCTATCACCCGCTTACGGCCTATTTTGATGACATCCTTTGCCTTTATTTTCGGTCTGATGCCACTGGCCTTTTCCTCAGGAGCCGGAGCCATCGGAAATAAGTCTATCGGAATAAGTGCTATCGGAGGTATGCTGGTCGGAACCATGATAGGTGTACTGGTAATACCTTCCCTCTATATTATATTCCAGACATTGCAGGACAGGTTTAATAAGAAGGCTTTCGGAAGCCAGGATAAAGCAGATAAAAAGGAGGAATAAATGATGAAAAGGAAATATCTGAAAAAACTGCTCCCATGTATGTTATTAGTTGATCTGGGATGTACCTCCTGTCAGTTGATGAGCCATTACCATACGCCAGCGGTAGATTGGGAGGGTTTGTACCGGGATGAATCCATGGCCGATACTACTACCCTGGCCCGCATTCCCTGGCAGGCATATTTTACTGATCCTTACCTGCATGAAATGATCGCAGAGGGAATTACCAATAACTATGATATGCGTATTGCCTATGCCCGTATAAAAGAGGCTGAGGCTAATCTTTCAATGGCACGGGGCGCTTATTTCCCCAATGTGGCTCTGGTGGGACAGGTTACCCATACGCGAACCAGTAACGGGGAAAATGGAAAAGATATATTAGGCTATTATGCCAATGAATATTCATTGGCATAATAGCTACGTGGGAGGCTGATATATGGGGTAAGTTGCGAAGCCAGACACGGGCACAATATGCAAATTATCTCAATAGCCTGGAATATAGGAATCTGGTGCAAAGCTCACTGGTAGCTAATATTGCTACCACCTACTATTCTTTACTGGCATTGGATGAACAACTCCGTATCACGGTTGAAACCGTTAGTTTGCTGGAGGAGAGTACGGCTACTATAGAGGCTCTTAAAGAGGCCGGGGAACAAAACGGAGCTGCCGTAGAACAGAGCAAAGCTTTATTGTATAGTACCATGGTTACTATCCCGAACCTGGAAGCACAGATACGTGAAACCGAAAATTCACTGTCTGTATTGTTGGGACGTAAACCGGGAACGATTGAAAGGGCTACTTTAAACGAGCAGGATGTGGTAGTTCACCTCGAACACGGTGTTCCTATGCAATTACTTACTTACCGGCCGGATGTAAGGCAGGCTGAACTCTCTTTCCGGGCGGCCTTTGAGCTGACTAATGCAGCGCGGGCTGCTTTCTACCCTAGTATTACATTGGGTACCGGATCGGTTATAGGATATGATGCTACTACCTTATCCGGCTTCTTTAAACCGGAGAACCTGTTACTAAGCCTGATTGGCGGAATAACCCAGCCCCTTTTCTACCAGAAACAATTAACCGGAAATTTAAAACTTACCGAAGCCCAGCAGGAAGAAGCCTTACTCACTTTTGAACAAACTGTATTAGCTGCCGGGCAGGAGGTATCGGATATTCTTTTCTCTTACCAGCTTTCTGTAAGTAAAAATCCTATCCGGCAGGATCAGATCAATTCACTGAATACAGCGGTTTATTTTACACAGGAATTACTGAAAGCCGGTGAAGCTAATTACACGGAGGTTTTATCAGCAGAACAAAACCTGTTGTCGGCTCAATTAGATCAGGTTAATGATAAACTGGAACAGTTGCAATATGGAGTTAATCTTTATAAGGCACTGGGAGGGGGAACGCGGTAATTTTATTTTTTGTCCCTGTTCCTATATAAAAGGTATATCAATGCCAAAAGAACAGGAATGGAAAATATGATTTTAAATAGATAATTACTGCTTCCGGTATCGAATAGATAATTCGTCAGGATAAAACATATTGTTAATATTGTAATGCAGAAAAGAATAATAAGATATAGTCTCTTTTTCATGTCTGGTAAAGTTAGGTTTTATTATTTAAAATAAAGCAGGAAACCCGGATAAGTTGAAAGACAATACTTATCCGGGTCTGTTATAAACGGTTTATGCTTTTGAATTATTGTACAAAATAGATTTTTATCCTATTATTTGAACACTACGTTTGATGAAGTTACTTAATGCTTCACCTTTCAACATACCATTGCCTAGCAGGGCAAGATCGATCAGTTGACCGATCATTTTATTGCTACCTGCATATTCTGAAAGAATAGCATTGGATTGATTTTGCAGTTCTTCTACCTTCTTTTCAGTAGTACTCAGGTCTTCTTTTTCTTCTACGGAAATCTCATCCTCTTTTTTCTTACTTTGCGCTTCCCGTAGGTCGTTCAGGCGTGTTTGCCAGCCTTTCAGGTCAGCCTGGATAGGTTTCAGCTGGTCACTGCATGCACTTTCTTCATCTGCCAGCACCTTTTTTACCAGTTCATGATTCGTATTCAACACTAAATTATAACTATCGGGTAACTCTCCATAGAATGACATACCCGGTTGCATAGCGGCCATTTCACGCATACGGCGCATATATTCGCTTTGGGTGAGCATCACCGGATTGGCATTTGCGCCCAGAGCTTCGAAAGTAACGTAGAATTCAGTTTTGTTAATAGAGGGCAACTGGCTTTTAAACATTTCCTGAAGCGCATTTTTCTCTTCCTCATTCAAGGTTACCTGGCTATTGGTGTCTTTACTGATTAACTTATCAACTGTATCGCTGTCTACACGCACAAACTGGGTCTTCTCAAATTTTTGCTCCAACTGGCCGACCGCATGTATATCCAATTGCCCATCCATAAGCAGTACACTGTAACCTTTGTCTTTTGCCGCCTGGATGTAGCTGTATTGTTCTTCTTTATTTGTAGTATAAAGGTAAATCAGGTTACCTTCTTTATTTGTCTGGTTCTCTTTTACCAGTTTGTTATACTCTTCGAATGTGTAATAGATACCATCCACATCTTTCAGCAAAGCAAATTTGGCAGCCCGGTCATAGAACTTCTCATCACTCAACATACCGTACTGGATGAATAACTTCAGGCTGTCCCACTTCTCTTCAAATTGCGGACGGTCGTTTTTAAACATCTCTTCCAGGCGGTCTGCCACCTTCTTGGTGATATGGTTGGAGATTTTCTTTACATTCTGGTCGCTTTGCAGATAAGAACGGGATACGTTCAAAGGAATATCCGGTGAATCGATTACCCCATGTAAAAGCGTAAGGAATTCAGGAACAATACCCTCTACCGAATCGGTCACAAATACCTGGTTGGAATATAACTGTATCTTATTCCGGTTAAGATCTAAATTACTTTTAATACGGGGGAAATAGAGGATACCTGTCAGGTTAAACGGATAATCCACATTGAGGTGAATCCAGAAAAGAGGTTCATCTGTCATCGGATACAGATCGCGGTAGAATTTCTTATAATCCTCATCGCTCATGTCGGCAGGCTTACGTACCCATGCCGGAGTTGTATCGTTGATGATATTATCTTCGTCGGTATCAACATATTTTCCGTCTTTCCATTCCTGTTTTTTACCAAATGCAATAGGCACAGGCAGGAAGCGGCAATATTTGGTAAGTAAGGTGGTCAGGCGGTTCTTGTCGAGGAACTCTTTATTCTCGTCGTCGATATATAATATAATATCGGTACCGCGGTCTGCTTTTTCTGTTTCCTCCAGGGTGTATTCAGGAGTACCGTCGCAACTCCATTTCATAGGAACCGCTCCCTCTTTGTAAGAACGGGTAACGATCTCCACCTTTTTGGAAACCATGAAAGAAGAGTAGAAACCCAGTCCAAAATGGCCAATAATAGAAGCAGCGTCGTTCTTATATTTTTCAACGAACTCTTCCGCACCTGAAAATGCGATCTGGTTGATATATTTATCAATCTCTTCGGCTGTCATACCAATACCCCGGTCGGATATTTTGATGGTCTGGTCGTCGTAACTTACATGGATGGTCAGGTCGCCCAGTTCACCTTTGAATTCACCTACTGAAGCAAGTGTTTTAAGCTTCTGGGTGGCATCCACCGCGTTTGATACTAATTCACGAAGAAAGATCTCATGGTCACTGTACAAAAACTTCTTGATAATCGGAAAAATGTTTTCACTTGTTACACCAATATTTCCTTGTTTAGCCATAGTGATTTATATTTTATGTTTAAATTGCTTGTTACGAACAGAATGGAAACAAAAAAAATGCCAGACAAAAAATGTCTGACATTTTGACCTTTTTATAAGGAAAGGATTATTCTTCCTCCCCTGCATTTTTCCTTACTTCAGTCACAATCTGCTGCTCTTCTTCGTTGAAGTCTACCAGAATTGTATCACCTTCGCCAACAGAGGCACGGATAATCATTTCTGCCATTTCATCTTCCAGGTATTTCTGGATAGCGCGTTTCAGCGGACGGGCTCCGAACTGCACATCATATCCCTTGGTAGCAATAAAGTCTTTTGCCGCTTCGGTGATAACCAGTTCATAACCCAGTTGAGCCACACGTTTGTAAAGTCCCTGTAACTCAATATCAATGATTTTATGGATCGATTCCTTATCCAACTGGTCGAACATGATGATATCGTCTACACGGTTCAGGAATTCCGGTGCGAAAGCTTTGTTCAAGGCTTTCTGGATCACACTTCGTGAGAAATCTTTATCAGGTTCGCTTTCACCTGCCTGTGCCTGGAAACCAACACCACGTCCGAAATCTTTCAACTGGCGGGTACCGATATTAGAGGTCATGATCAGGATCGTATTTTTAAAGTCAACCCGTCTGCCAAGACTGTCAGTCAGGCGGCCTTCATCCAATACCTGTAATAACAGGTTGAATACATCCGGGTGTGCTTTTTCGATCTCATCCAGTAAAACAACCGAGTAAGGTTTGCAGCGTACCTTTTCCGTAAGCTGTCCACCCTCTTCATATCCGACATATCCCGGAGGTGCTCCGATCAGACGTGAAACGGCAAATTTTTCCAGGTATTCGCTCATATCAATACGGATCAAAGCGTCTGGCGAATCGAATAAATACTCAGCCAGCTTTTTAGCCAGGTGGGTTTTACCCACGCCGGTAGGTCCCAGGAACATGAAGGTTCCGATCGGCTTATTCGGATCTTTCAATCCAACCCTGTTACGCTGAATCGCTTTAATGATCTTCTGTACGGCGTCATCCTGGCCAACTACCTGACTTTTCAATACATCTGTCATCTCCAGCAGTTTTACATTCTCTGCTTTGGCAATACGTTGTACAGGTACACCGGACATCATGGCCACTACTTCTGCAACCTTTTCTTCATCAACCGTTTCGCGGTGCTCCTGTAATTCCTGTTCCCAACGGGCTTTAGCACCTTCCAGTCGTAAAAGCAGTTGGCGTTCTTTGTCGCGGAAGCTGGCTGCCAGTTCAAAATTCTGCGATTTGACAGCAGCTAATTTTTCTGCCCTGGTTTCTTCAATCTGTGCTTCCAGTTCTTCTATGCTTTTAGGAATAATGATATTGGAAATATGTACCCTTGAGCCGGCCTCGTCCATTGCATCGATAGCCTTGTCAGGAAAATTCCTGTCACTGATATAACGGTCTGTCAGGCTTACACATGCTTTAAGTGCATCTTCCGTATAAATTACGTTATGATGCTCTTCATAGCGGGGTTTGACATTTTCCAGTATCTGGAGTGTTTCTTCCGGAGTGGTAGGATTAACAACCACCTTTTGGAAGCGGCGTTCCAGTGCTCCGTCTTTTTCTATATTCTTCCTGTATTCATCTAATGTCGTAGCACCGATACATTGGATTTCCCCACGGGCTAATGCCGGTTTAAGCATATTGGCCGCATCCATAGAACCCGAAGCTGAACCAGCTCCTACTATTGTATGGATTTCATCGATAAACAGGATGATATTCGGATTTTTGGAAAGTTCATTCAGGATGGCTTTGATACGCTCTTCAAACTGCCCGCGGTATTTGGTACCGGCCACAATCGAAGCCATATCCAGGCTGATTACCCGTTTGTCAAACAGCACCCGCGATACTTTGCGTTGTACGATCCGTAAAGCGAGGCCTTCCACGATAGTCGATTTACCTACACCGGGTTCTCCGATCAATACCGGATTGTTCTTTTTCCGGCGGCTCAGGATCTGGGCTAAACGCTCAATTTCCTTTTCACATCCTACGATTGGGTCGAGACGGTTTTCAGCCGCTGCACGGGTCATATCCGTACCGAAGTTATCCAATACAGGGGTATCGTTGGGTGACTTAGGTTGTGAAACAGACGAGCCTGTTGAACGGGGCGATTCCTTCCATGAATTGAAGTCTTCCTCATCCTCGTCGTCATCGTCTGTGTATCCGTCACTGATCTCTTCTGATATCTCTTCTGCTTCGTTGAACTGCCCCATACTCGTACCGCTAATCAGGTAGTTATATACTTCCCTGTAATTAACTCCTTCTTCATTCAATACTTTAGCAGCCACATTGAATTCTTCTTTCAGGATAGCCAGTAGGAGATGCTCTGTGCCGGTTTCCTCTTTTTTGAATAGGCGGGCTTCCAACATACTCATCCGCAATACACGTTCAGTCAGTTTGCTGATAGCTATATCGTGTTGTATGTCTTCTTCCGGTTCAAAAGTATTTTTAATCTCTTTCTCGATTTTTCTTTTTATCTCCGTAACATCTGCATTCAACTCATGCATGATTTGCATAGCCTTTCCCTCGCCGTCACGGATAATACCGAGCATTAAGTGTTCTGGTCCGATATAACTGTTCTGAAGCCTTGCAGCTTCTTCGCAGCTATATCCAATCACATCAATTAGTCTTTTCGAATAATTATTCTTCATATTATATATAATGTACTATGACAATGCAAATTAATAACTCTATTCGTTTTATTATATCAAAATTCATGCCATGATTAATAATAAAACGATTCCTGCATCTTTTTGTTTAAATTTACTGCTAATATTCTATCGTCATTCTACAAATATACTAATAATACCGGAATTTCTGCTATACATAGAACTAAACAGTTGTTTCCGCCTGGTTTTAAAGGTTTACCGGAACGTGTGGAAGGTAGGTTCTTTCATTTTTATAAAAAGTCTTTTTTAGTCTACTACTATATAATTTTCAAAATTTATCTGTCATCTATCACTTTTTAAGGTAAGCTATTGTTTATCAGGATTTATTGGGTGATAGATGGCTATTTTTATCTATCACCCCGATCTGTCATCTATCACTTTTTAAAAATAGGGTTTTTAAGAAGTATAAGACTGTTGGTTAGCAGGAAATGTATTCTTTTGCAGGTGGAGATAGCCTATAAAATGCTATTGCTGCTGTCACATCAAGTGTGGAAACAGGTAAGTTCTGAAAAACTAAGACTTATGTCTTTTTATAAGCTTCTATAACTTTTTTATTCCTTTCGATTGAAAGGAAAATAGATTACGTTTGCAAGGAGCTTACCTTACATTCGAAAGTTATATTGTTTTCATTTGAAAGCTGTAAAAGAGTTATAATGAAAAATAAGAATAAAATGTACAGGCAAAATAAAATAAGAGATAGGTAGTAAAAATAGCTAATCTAGGTTGTGAGTTTTCTCCTAATGCTTTCATATATAACTATTTATTTGTTTTATAACCTATTGGAGTTAGGAATTTAGCTGGTGATAGATGACAGATCGGAGTGATAGATAAAAATAGCCATCTATCACTAATTATCTCCTGATAAACAATAGTTTACTCCAAAAAGTGATAGATAACAGATGATTTTCAAAAAAAACTATAGAAAAGATAGGGTATAGAGATGAAACAGAAAAACGCATTAAATAGGGAGATCTTGCCTTTATGACCCGGCCAAATTCTATTTCCCAGGACGAATGTAAACGAATCTTTCCTTTCATTTAATTAAATAAGGAAAGCTTAATTTTTAGTACTTGATTTAAACATTCGTAATAAATGATTAACCGTAAAAAACGTCTGAAAACTTTATTTATACGTGAAAAAACCTTACCTTAGTGCACTTTTTGTGATGACAGATATCGAGTGTAATTAATATAAAACTAAATGGTTGATCAAGACAGAATTATAAAGATTAACATCGAAGAGGAAATGAAGTCGGCCTACATTGATTATTCAATGTCGGTGATTGTTTCACGTGCTCTTCCGGATGTTAGGGATGGTTTTAAACCTGTTCACCGCCGGGTGCTATTCGGGATGAATGAACTGGGGAATACATCCGACAAACCTTATAAAAAATCTGCAAGAATTGTTGGTGAAGTTTTAGGTAAATATCACCCGCACGGTGATTCCTCCGTATATTTTGCAATGGTCCGTATGGCGCAAAAATGGTCTTTGCGTTATCCTTTGGTTGACGGACAAGGAAACTTTGGGTCGGTAGACGGTGACAGTCCGGCTGCTATGCGTTATACGGAAGCCCGCCTGAGTAAGATGGCGGAAGAAATGCTTCGGGATATTGATAAAGATACGGTTGATTTCCAACTTAACTTTGACGACACACTAAAGGAACCTACCGTACTTCCTACCCGTATTCCTAACTTATTGGTAAATGGTGCTTCGGGTATTGCCGTAGGTATGGCAACCAATATGCCTCCTCATAATATGAGTGAAGTACTGGATGCCTGTGTGGCTTATATCGACAGTAAGGGAGAAATAGATGTGGAAGGCCTGATGGAGTATGTAAAAGCTCCCGATTTTCCTACAGGTGCCACTATTTACGGATATGCAGGTGTAAAAGATGCTTTTGAAACCGGACGCGGACGAATCATCCTGCGTGGTAAAGCCGAAATAGAATTTGAAAATAACCATGAGAAGATTATCATTACGGAGATTCCCTACCTGGTTAACAAGGCAGAACTGATTAAATATATTGCCGATCTTGTAAATGATAAACGTATCGATGGTATATCGAATGTAAATGATGAATCCGACCGTCACGGTATGCGTATTGTGGTGGATGTGAAACGCGATGCCAACTCAGGCGTTGTGTTGAATAAGCTATATAAACTGACGGCTTTGCAGTCTTCTTTCAGTGTAAATAATATTGCACTGGTAAACGGCCGGCCGAGACAGCTAAACCTGAAGGATCTTATTAAAGCCTTCGTAGCGCATCGCCATGAGGTGGTGATCCGTCGTACTAAATATGACCTGAGAAAAGCTGAAGAAAGAGCGCATATCCTGCAGGGATTGATCATTGCGTCGGATAATATAGACGAAGTGATTGCTATCATCAAAGCTTCTAAAAGCCCTGCCGAAGCAATCGAAAAACTGATCGAACGCTTTGAATTTTCAGAGGTGCAGGCCCGTGCGATTGTTGAAATGCGTTTACGTCATCTTACCGGACTTGAACAGGGTAAGTTACGTGCAGAATATGAAGAAATAGAAAAACTGATCGCTTACCTGACCGAGATCCTTGAAAATGAAGATCTGTGTATGCAGGTAATTAAAGATGAACTTCAGGAAATTGAAAATAAATACGGTGATGAGCGTAAAACAGAGATTGTTTACGCTTCGGAAGAGTTAAATCCGGAAGATTTCTATGCGGACGATGAGATGATCATCACGATTTCGCATATGGGTTATATTAAACGTACTCTTTTGAGTGAATTCCGTGCCCAGAGTAGAGGCGGGGTTGGTGCCAAAGGATCGGAAACCCGTGATGAGGATTTCGTAGAATATATCTATCCTGCATCTATGCACGCTACATTATTAATATTTACAGCTAAAGGGAAATGTTACTGGCTGAAGGTATACAAGATACCGGAAGGAGCCAAGAACGCCAAGGGACGTGCTATACAGAATTTGTTAAATATAGAACCTGACGATAAGGTTAATGCATTTATCCGTGTTAAGAAACTAACTACCGACGTTGATTTTATTAACTCTCATTATTTACTGTTCTGTACCCGGAAGGGAGTTATCAAGAAAACATTACTGGAAGCCTATTCGCGTCCCCGCCAGAATGGAGTGAATGCGATTACGCTTCGTGAAGATGACGGACTGATCCAGGTATGTATGACGAATGGAGACAATGAGGTGTTGATCGCTAACCGTAACGGACGTGCGATCCGTTTCCACGAAAGTGCTGTACGTGTAATGGGACGTACTGCTTCCGGCGTGCGGGGTATGACTTTGGATGATGATCCTGCGGATGAAGTGGTAGGTATGGTTTGTGTGAAAAACAAAGAGACGGATACTATTCTTGTTGTTTCGGAACAGGGATATGGAAAACGTTCGAATGTAGAAGATTACCGTATTACTAACCGGGGTGGTAAAGGGGTGAAGACCCTTAACATTACAGAAAAGACCGGCAAGCTGGTTGCTATTAAAAATGTTACCAAAGACAATGACCTGATGATTATTAACAAATCGGGTATTGCTATACGTACAAAGGTAGCCGACCTGAGCATTCTGGGACGTGCAACCCAGGGAGTCAGATTAATTAATCTGGGTAAACGTAATGACGAGATTGCTTCAGTATGCAAGGTATTATCTGATAAAGATGAAGAACTCGTAGAGGAAAAAGCAGAACAGGAAGCCATCGAAAATGCTTCGGAGTTGAACCCGGAAACAGGAAATACCGGTGAGACTACGGAAGGTAGTTCAGTAGAGTGACTTAAAAACAATTAGAAATATTAATCTCAAATTTAAAACGAAATGAAGCGAATATTATTAACAACTGCTTTGTGTGTGGCTGCAACGGCTGCTTTTGCACAGAAAAAAGCTGTAAATGATGCTCAGAACAGTGCAAAGAGCAAAAACTTTGATGAAGCCAGAACGTTGATCCAGGGAGCTTTGTCAAATCCTAAAACAAAAGACGATGCTAAAACATGGTACGTTGCCGGTTTTGTAGAAGATCAGGAATTTGATACTGAAAAAACCAAAGAAATGTTTGGTCAGAAGCCCAACTACGAAAACATGTATACTGCTTTGGAAAAGATTTTACCTTATTTCCAGAAAGCCTATGACCTGGATCAGCAGCCTAACGAAAAAGGTAAAGTAAAACCTCGTTTTGCAAAAGAAATCAAAAGTATATTAACATCCAACCATTTGTATTATATCAATGGTGGTGCGTATTATTTTGACCAGAGAGATTATAAAAGAGCTTTTGATTTCTTCCAACAGTATCTGGATATCAGCGATCTGCCTATGTTTAAAGGCGAAGCGGTGGCTGCGAGAGACTCCAACTATATGACAGTACAGTTCTATGTTGCTGTTGCTGCTACCCAGTTAGGTGATCCTCAGGTTGCGATCGCTACTTTGGAGCGTGCGAAAGATATTGATTACCGTCAGAATGAAATTTACCAATATTTAAGCTATGAGTATGAGCAGGCAGGTGACACTGTGAATTTTGAAAGAACCCTGAAAGATGGTCTGGCTAAATTCCCGGAAGAAAACTACTATCTGCTGAACCTGATCAATATTTATATCTATTCTAACAGAAACCAGGATGCGATCGAATACCTGACTGTAGCTATTGCTAATGATCCTAACAATCCTCAGTATTATGATGTAATGGGTAGAGTATATGAGTTGGGATTGAAAGATTACGAAAATGCAGAGAAATACTTCGCTAAAGCGTTGGAAGTAGATCCTACGTATGCCGATGCCCTGTCAAACTTAGGCCGCGTATATTACAACCAGGGGGTAAATAAACAAGGTGAAGCTAACATGATCAACGATAACAAGAAATACCAGGAAGAAATTGCAGTGGCAAAAGAATATTTCAATAAAGCTCTTCCTTATTTCGAAAAAGCACATGAATTAAAACCAGACGAAATGGAATACATGATTGCTTTAAGAGGTATCTATTATAACCTGAATATGGGAGATAAACTGGATGTTATTGAAGCTAAAATGAATCAATAATAACTTTTCATAGATACTACAAAAAGAGCTGGCATTTATCCGACCAGCTCTTTTTGTAGTATAACCTAGAGAACAACCTACTTTATAATTGCTCTTGTATTGTATGCGGGTAGGTAAATATTTATAAATTAAAACACATTCAGTTCCCCGCGTAGGCGGGGATCGCACCACAACTGTCTGTTTCGGCATTAAAAACAGAAAAATACCGTTTGCTCCAATGCGGTCCCCGCCTGCGCGGGGAACTGAATGTGTTTATCTTTCCTTTGGATGATAATTTACTTATTAGATAATGTAAAAAATAAAAGGTACCCACAGTCTCACGACTCTAAGTATCAATATTTTCAAACCAACTATGTATTTGTTAACCCGATTTTCTACTGCAAATATATGGCTTAGATGCTTAATTCACAACGGCTTGTAAGAATTAAAAGAAACATTAACAGCTGAAAGGTTTTTAACTGTTCTAAATTTGCAAAAATTAAAGACTTTCTCAGCCAAGCGGGTTAATGTATAAATAAAAAAATAATTTACTTCTCACATTCCTAGTTGGTAAGGAATTTTTATTACCGTCCGAAAAAGAAATCTAACGGAATAATTGTGTTAATAAATGTTTTTGTTGTTTTCCTGTAATTCTTCAAATCCGCTTCTGAAAAGGCTTTTGATAAGTAGGCTATTATTATTAAAGTACTTGCTTATAAGAAAATCTGCGATTAAAATTGTATACTTGTATTTTCAAAGTACAAACTAAAAATAAATAGCCATGCAAGTTAAATCTTACATTGACTCAAACAAAGAACGCTTTTTAGAAGAGCTCTTTTCGCTGATCCGTATTCCTTCCGTAAGCGCCAAGAAAGAACATAAGCCTGATATGGAAGCGTGTGCCCAACGTTGGACCGAACTTTTAATTTCCTCAGGTGCAGATAAAGCAGTGGTAATGCCTACTGCCGGAAACCCTGCTGTTTATGGCGAAAGAATTATAGGAGATGATGTACCTACCCTATTGGTCTATTCACATTATGACGTTATGCCTGCGGAACCGTTAGACCTATGGAAAAGCAACCCCTTTGAAGCTGAAATCAGGGACGGGCGTATCTGGGCGCGTGGGGCCGACGACGATAAAGGGCAGGCCATAATGCAGGTGAAAGGTTTCGAAACGGCTTTGCAGTTGGATCTGGTGAAATGTAACGTAAAATTTATTTTCGAAGGAGAAGAGGAGATTGGCTCGCCCAGCCTGGAGGCCTTCTGCCGTGAAAATAAAGAACTCCTCAAAGCGGATGTGATATTGGTTTCCGATACCAGTATGGTAAATGCGGAGATCCCTTCGTTGACGACCGGCCTGCGCGGATTGGCTTATTGGGAAATAGAAGTTACCGGCCCTAACCGCGACCTGCATTCCGGACATTTCGGTGGTGCAGTGGCCAACCCGATCAATGTATTGTGTAAGCTCATGGCTGGTATGACAGATGCCGACGGACGGATCACTATGCCTGAATTCTATGATGATGTGGAAGAGGTATCCGAAGCAGAGCGGGAAATGATCGCCCGGATCCCGTTTGATGAACAAAAATATAAAGAGGCGATCGGGGTAGATGCCTTGTTCGGCGAAAAAGGGTATTCTACTTTAGAGCGGAATAGCTGCCGTCCATCTTTTGATATTTGCGGGATATGGGGGGGCTATACGGAAGAGGGTAGCAAAACGGTTCTTCCTTCCAAAGCCTATGCAAAAGTATCCTGCCGGTTAGTTCCTCACCAGGACCACACGAAAATATCGAAGATGTTTGAAGAATATATGCAACAGGTAGCACCTCCGTATGTGAAAGTAAAAGTAACACCCAAGCATGGCGGACAGGGCTATGTATGCCCGATTGACCTGCCTGCTTATCAGGCTGCCGAAGAAGCCTGTACGATTGCTTTCGGTAAAAGGCCGCTGGCCGTAAGACGTGGAGGTAGTATTCCTATTATCTCTACCTTTGAACAGGTTCTGGGGATTAAAACGGTATTGATGGGATTTGGACTGGAGCAGAACGCCATCCACTCACCCAATGAAAGTTGTACACTGGATTTCTTTTATAAAGGAATAGAAGCGGTAGCCGAATTCTATCGTATCTATAAATAAATTATATGACTGATAAAAATGATTTGATTGGTAGCGCCCTGAGCCGTGCCGGTATAGAAAAGCTGAACGAGATGCAGCAGGCAGTGCTCGACGCGGGTACTACAAAAGATATGGTGTTGTTAAGCCCCACAGGAACAGGAAAGACACTAGCTTTCCTGTTGCCGTTGCTGGCTACCTTACCGAAAACAGACAATAAAAAGATTGTAGTATTAATTATCGCCCCCTCACGTGAGCTGGCCTTGCAGATAGAAAGCGTTTTCCGTTCGCTGGGAACAGGGCTGAAGGCAAACTGTTGCTATGGCGGACATCCTATCCGTACGGAAAAGAAAAGTCTGGAGCATCCTCCTGCCGTATTGATCGGTACGCCCGGCCGGTTGGTAGACCATCTGGAAAGAGGCACGATCGACCTGGAGTCTGTCCGGACATTGATCCTGGATGAATTTGATAAATCCCTGGAGCTGGGCTTTACGGCTGAAATGAAAGAGATCTTGTTGCATCTGCCGGTTTCCCGCCGGAATGTGTTGACCTCTGCCACAGCCGCTATAGATATACCTCCTTTTACAGGGATCCAATCGCCGGTACGTTTGTCTTTCCTTACCGGTGAAAAGAAAACGAAAAACCTGACTGTACAGGTGGTACAATCACCGGTAAAAGATAAACTGGAAACTTTATATAAGCTGCTGGGCGAACTGGGTGGCGGATCCGCCCTTGTGTTTTGTAACCTGCGTGAAGCCGTAGAGCGGGTAAGCACCTATCTTACGGATATGGAAGTAGAGAATGAAGCCTTCCACGGTGGAATGGAACAGCCGGAACGGGAGCGGGCTTTATCCCGTTTCAGGAATGGTTCGGCCAATGTATTTGTCTCTACTGACCTGGCTGCCCGCGGACTTGATATTCAGGATGTAAAGAATGTTATTCATTACCACCTGCCTGTAAATGAAGAGGCATATGTACACCGCAACGGACGTACTGCCCGTATGCATGCCGAAGGAACTGCTTATCTTATTTTGAATGAGATAAGCAGTTCCGAATACATTGAACAGGAACCGGAAGAGTTTTTTCTGCCCCGGGAGGCGCGTCGTCCGGTTTCTCCTGAATGGGTAACCCTCACGATCAACCGGGGAAAAAGGGATAAAATAAGTAAAAAAGATGTGGTGGGTTTCCTTTACCAGCAAGGGATATTGGGAAAAGATGACCTGGGTATGATAAAAGTGCGTGAAAGCTGTTCGTATGCCGTTGTAAAGAGAGGTAAAGAGAAAGAGATTATCAGTAAGTTACAGAACGGGAAGATTAAAGGGGTAAAAGCCAGAATAAGTTGATATGTCACTATTAATAAAGAATATACTCTTTCCTGACCAGTCAAAGCAGGATCTGTATATTGAAGGAAATAAAATACATACTATCGGTCTGGAACTGCAACAGGAAGCGGATAAAATAATCGATGGAACGGGGAAAGCCATTATCCTCGGCTTTGTAAATGGGCATACCCATGCAGCCATGACTCTTTTCCGGGGCTTTGCCGATGATATGCCTTTAATGCCCTGGCTACAGGAGAAGATATGGCCGCATGAAGCCAAACTGACAAAAGAGGATATTTATTGGGGCTCTAAGTTGGCCTGCCTGGAAATGATAAAAAGTGGTACTACTACCTTCAGTGATATGTATTACCATCCGGATATAACCGCAAAAGTGGTAGAGGAAATGGGATTACGTGCCTTTCTGGGGCTTAGCTGCTTCGACCATTTTAATCCGGAAATAAGAAAAGGTTGCCAGCAGGATATACTGCAACAACTTACAGGCGAGAAAATAGATAGCAACCGGATTCAATGGACATTAGCTCCACATGCGATTTACACAGTATCGGGAGAGTTCCTGCAATGGATTGACCGTCTTTCAGCTGAGCGAAATATATTGATCCATATCCATGTGGCTGAAACAGAAGAGGAAGAAAAGAACGCTATCCGTACCTTTGGTGCATCTCCTGTA
Source organism: Tannerellaceae bacterium (assembly GCA_021204405.1). Lineage (GTDB taxonomy): Bacteria > Bacteroidota > Bacteroidia > Bacteroidales > Tannerellaceae > JAJPZJ01. The sequence goes on from JAJPZJ010000022.1 coordinate 28,242, forward strand.
CGTTACCTGAATGAGCTGGGCATATTGTCTTCCCGGATCATTATGGCTCACGGTATTTATGTAGATGAAGAAGAAATAGCTATGCTGGCGGCTAATAATGTGAAAGTAGTTCATAACCCGGCTTCCAATATGAAACTGGCTTCAGGAATTGAATTTAAATTCTCGGAAATGGAAGCCGCAGGGATCACCGTTGGTTTGGGTACCGATGGCTGTGCCTCTTCCAATAACCTTGATATGGTAGAAGCCATGAAGCTGGCCTCTTTGCTGGGTAAAGCATGGCGGAAAAATCCGGAAGCTATCCCAGCAGGAGAGATCTTCCGGTCGGCTACAGAAAGCGGAGCACGTTTGTTGGGGCTTCATGCCGGAAAGATAGCCCCCGGCTATCTGGCAGATCTTGCATTGGTAGACCTTTCCCAGCCGGCTTTTACACCCAATTTTAATTTTATATCCAATCTGGTATATGCGGCTAATGGTAGTTGTGTGGATACGGTGATCTGCGATGGGAAGGTAATTATGGAGAATAAGCAGGTTCCCGGAGAAAAGGAGATACTGGAACAGGCGGCGGCAGTAGCGTATAAGCTGATGAAAAGATAAGTATACAAATAAATAAATCATGGATAAATTAAATCAACAGTATAAAGAAGCGGCAGCCTATATCGCTTCCCGGATAAAAGGAAAACCATCGATAGCTATTATCCTGGGAAGTGGGCTGGGATCGTTGGCCGAACAGATAGAAGATGCAACCGTAATTCCTTATGACGAGATCCCGCATTTTCAGCAATCCACTGTGCCGGGACATAGAGGAAACCTGATTTCCGGCAGGTTAAACAGCGTGGAGGTACTGGCTATGCAGGGGCGGTTTCATTATTATGAAGGGTATACCATGCAGCAGGTTACTTTCCCTGTCCGGGTAATGAAACTGCTTGGAATAGAATATTTATTTGTATCGAACGCAGCGGGCGGCATAAACACTTCGTTTAAAGTAGGCGACCTGATGATTATCCGCGACCATATTAATATGATGCCTAATCCGCTGATCGGACCTAATAATGACAGCTTTGGTGTACGTTTCCCGGATATGACCCGTACCTACGACCGCCAGTTGATGGCATGGATGGAAGAAATTGCACAGGAGGAAAGCATCCCGCTTAAAAAAGGTGTATATGTCGGATTAACCGGTCCTTCATTTGAAACACCGGCAGAGTATGCTTTTTATGGAAAAGCCGGAGGAGATGCCATTGGTATGAGTACGGTACCGGAAGTAATTGTTGCCCGCCACGCAGGGATGCGTGTTTTTGGTATGTCAGTCATAACAAATGAGGGATATCATTTTACAGACGATTTTGTAAATGACGGAGCGGATGTTATAGAAGCCGCCAACAAAGCGGCAGGGCAAATGACTCTCCTGTTCAAAAAATTACTAAAAGAAATGCTTTCTTTTTTATCATGATCATAATTATTTTAAATG
>JAJPZJ010000009.1 GCA_021204405.1 Tannerellaceae bacterium
AATTCACAAGCCATTCTACTTTGTCAAATGAAGTAGTGCCCGAACCTACAGAACCAGAAAAGCAAACCGTGAAGTTTTTATTAGATCATCTCGTTAATAATAAATATTGGAAAGAGGAACAAAATGACACAGTATAAAACCATAGCAGAATCAAACAATTTTATTGTTCTTAATGAATACACCAGGTATTCAAAGGTGAATGAGGCACCTTTTGTTTATCAGACCGAATGTGACCTTGAACAGGAATTTATACAGGATCTGATCGATCAGGGTTATGAATATCTATCTAACCTTACCACTGGTGCAGCTATGCTTGCAAATGCAAGGATACAGCTTCAGGCTCTTAATAACATGGTGTTTACCGATAATGAATGGGCACGTTATGTGGAAGAGTACTTGGATAAACCCAGTGATAGCCTGGTTGAAAAAACAAGGAAAATACAGGATAATCATATCTACGATTTTGTTTTTGACGATGGGCATATCCAAAACATTTACCTGGTAGATAAAAATAATATTACCCGGAATAAACTACAGGTAATCTCACAATTTGAACAAAAAGGAACGCATACCAACCGCTATGATGTTTCCATATTGGTCAATGGCTTGCCTTTAGTACAGATAGAACTCAAAAAGCGTGGGGTGGCTATCCGTGAGGCGTTTAACCAGGTACATCGCTATACGAAAGAGAGTTTTAATACTGATAACTCCCTTTTTAAATACCTACAGATTTTTGTTATCTCCAATGGTACAGACAGCCGTTATTTTGCAAATACGGTGCAGCGAAATAAAAACAGCTTTGATTTTACCATGAACTGGGCAAGAGCTGATAATACGCTGATCAAAGACCTGAAAGACTTTACAACAACCTTTTTCCAGAAAAACACCCTTTTGCATGTATTGCTTACCTATTCGGTTTTTGATACCAGTAATACGCTGCTTATTATGAGACCGTATCAGATTGCAGCAACGGAAAGAATCTTATGGAAAATCAGAAGCTCGTATGAATTAAAACAATGGTCTGACACGGAAAGTGGTGGATATATATGGCATACTACAGGATCAGGTAAAACCCTTACCAGTTTCAAAGCAGCCCGGCTAGCCACAAAACTTGATTTTATTGATAAAGTATTCTTTGTGGTAGATCGTAAAGACCTTGACTTTCAAACCATGAAAGAATACCAGCGATTCTCGCCGGATAGTGTGAATGGATCAGAGAGTACAGTAGGTTTAAAAAGGAATATTGAGAAGGAGGATAATAAGATTATAGTCACCACTATTCAGAAACTGAATAACCTGATGAAAAGTGAGAATGATCTACCCATTTATCAAAAGCAGGTGGTATTCATTTTTAACGAAGCCCATCGCTCGCAGTTTGGTGAAGCTCAGAAGAACCTGAAGAAAAAGTTTAAAAAGTTCTATCAATTTGGTTTTACCGGAACACCTATATTTCCTGAGAATGCTTTAGGGGCGGAAACGACTGGCAGTGTATTTGGTCGTCAATTACATTCCTATGTAATTACGGATGCGATCAGGGATGAGAAAGTACTGAAATTCAAAGTAGATTATAATGATGTCCGACCCCAGTTTAAGGGAATAGAATCGGAACAAGATTTGAAAAAGTTAAGTGCAGCAGAAAATAAAACAGCCTTGCTTCATCCTGCCCGTATCAAAGAAGTTTCTCAATACATCTTACAGAATTTCAGAATAAAAACCCATAGAAGTCAGGGAAGTAATCAAGGTTTTAATGCCATGTTCGCAGTAAGTAGTGTAGATGCTGCAAAATGCTATTATGAGGAATTAAACCGTTTGCAAAAAGGGAATGAAAAGCCGCTGAAAATTGCGACCATCTTTTCCTTTGCTCCTAATGAAGAGCAGAATGCCAAAGGGGAAATACCTGATGAAACTTTTGAACCTTCTGCCATGGATAGCAGTGCCAAAGAATTTTTAACGAAAGCCATCCATGACTATAACGCGATGTTCGGAACCAGTTACGGCGTTGACAGTAAAGAATTCCAGAACTATTATCGTGATCTTGCCAAACGGGTAAAGAGTAGAGAGGTTGACCTCTTAATTGTTGTTGGTATGTTCCTTACTGGGTTTGATGCACCTACACTCAACACGCTATTTGTAGATAAGAACCTGCGCTATCATGGTCTATTGCAGGCTTTCTCACGTACCAACCGGATTTATGATGCTACAAAAACCTTTGGTAATATTGTTACGTTCAGAGATTTGGAATAGGCTACGATTGAGGCTATTACGCTGTTTGGGGATAAGAGTACTAAAAATGTAGTTCTCGAAAAGAGTTACAAAGAGTATTTGGAAGGCTTTACGGATCTTGTCACAGGAGTAGCCTGCAGAGGTTATATAGAAGTGGTCAGGGAGTTGAATGAAAGATTCCCCGATCCGGAAGCAATAGTCACTGAAAAAGATAAAAAGGACTTTTCAAAACTATTTGGAGAGTACCTGCGTGTGGAAAACATCTTGCAGAATTACGATGAGTTTGCCCATCTTAAAGCATTTCAGACAATAGATAAAAACGATTCCGAAGCCATTGAAGCATTTAAAAAGGCTCATTTTCTAACAGATGAGAATATAGCGGCAATGCAGGAAATGGAAATTTTGCCTGATCGCACCGTCCAGGATTATCGATCTACTTACAATGATATTCGTGATTGGTTAAGACGTGAGAGAAGTGGTAAAGAAGCAGAAGAATCAAAAATTGACTGGGATGATATAATATTCGAAATAGACCTGCTTAAGTCACAGGAAATAAACCTGGACTATATTCTGGAATTAATTTTCGAACACAATAAGAAAAACAAAGATAAAGCCGCTTTAATAGAAGAAATCCGTAGGGTGGTCCGTTCCAGTATTGGCAATAGGGCAAAAGAAAGTTTAGTGGTCGGTTTTATGAATGAAACAGACCTGGATACCATTCAGGATAAAGCTAGTATTATCGATTCATTTTTATCTTATGCACGGGGTAAACAGAAAACAAAGGCTGCAGAACTAATCGCTGAGGAGAATTTAAATGAGGAAGCAGCAAAGCGTTATATAACTACCTCTTTAAAGCGCAAATTTGCCAGTGAAAACGGAATAGAACTGAATGCCCTTTTACCTAAAATGAGCCCTTTAAATCCTCAATATTTAACAAAAAAGCAAAATGTTTTTCAAAAGCTGGCCTTATTTGTTGAGAAGTTTAAAGGTGCAGGTGGGAAACTCTAAATGTAGAATTGAAGTATAAAAGAAAAACGCTAAATCTTTTCGAATAAAAGATTTAGCGTTTTTAAAAAGTACCCAGAGCCGGGGTTGAAAATATTAAGTTGGGAACAATTTTAAATCATTGAAAATATTATATTTTGTTATATGATTAATTGTTATTCAATATTATATGTTTTGATTTTGATTTAGTCTGAATTAACCGGATTAAAATAAATTTAGGATGCTTGGGAACAATTTGGGAACAAATGGCTACCTTTGTGCAGAACAAATAACAGCTCTTTATGAAGATTTCTGCATTTATAAGAAAAACAGTAAAGAAGAACGACACCAATAGTCAGGCTACTATTTATTTCCGTTTAAGAGATAAGAATAAAGATATAAAGCCGGCAAGTGAACTAACTATTAATCCCAACCATTGGAGCCCGGAGAAACAAGGTTATAAAGATCGGGTTGCACTTATCAGTGAAGATGTCAAAATAAAGTTGAAAAATGATATTCAGAACATCATTACTATCATCATACAACAGTATACAGAAGATGCAGATGCGGAATGGTTAAGTGGGATAATAGATAAATACCATCACCCCGATAAATATAAAACTCAGGAGGAAGAAGAAGCAGAATGTAAGCCTACATTTGAACAGCTATTAGACGAGTTTCTTTTAAAACATAAATTGTCTGAAGTCAGGAAGAAAAACTTCAGAGTGGTAAAGAGAGCCATACTACGGTATGAACTGTATGTTAGAGCCACTAAAAGAGGTCAGAAGGCTTTTATCCTGGATATAGATAGTATAACCCCGGACACATTACGGGATATGTGGGATTTCTTTGAAAATGAACATAAGTATTATAAACTCTACCCTGCCATTTATGAACAAATCCCTGAAAAGCGAATACCCAAGCCGAGAGGAAAAAATACATTGATAGACTGCTTTTGCAGGATAAGGACTTTCTTTTTATGGTGCTATGATCATAAAAAACTACTAACCGTCCATTTGATCAATTCCGGATTGAAGAATGTACTTATGGAACTCCGATATATATTACGTTAGAAGAGCGGGATAAATTATATGAAAAAGATTTGCCTGAATATAAGCAAGTAGAAATACAACGGGATATATTTGTATTCCAAAGCCTGATTGGTTGCCGTGTGGGTGATCTGTACCGTATGACTAAGCAGAATGTGATAAATAATGCAATAGAATATATCCCACGAAAAACAAAAGATGGTAATCCGGTAACGGTTAGAGTTCCTTTAAATGATAAGGCTAAAGCTATTTTAGAAAAATATCAAGATCATGAAGGAAATAAGCTGCTCCCCTTTATTTCAGAGCAGAAATATAATGATGCCATAAAAAAGCTTTTAAACTGGCAGAGGTAAACCGTATAGTTACTGTGCTTGATCCGTTAACTAATGAGGAAGTAAAGAAACCATTACATGAAGTAGCCAGTAGTCATATGGCACGTAGAACCTTTATCGGGAATATCTATAAGAAAGTGAAAGACCCTAATTTAATCGGAGCGTTAAGTGGGCATAAAGAAGGTAGTAAGGCTTTTAGTCGATATCGGAAGATAGATGATGAAATGAAAAAAGAATTAGTGGATTTATTGGGCTAAATATATCAAAATCAATAAATTTGAATTGCGACCGCAGTGAGGACGTAATTCAAATAACAAAAATGCAGATTAGTAATATCTTATGAGTAAAGATTTAATAAAAGATCCTGAATTTAAACAATGGATTTCTGATTTGAAAGTTCGTATCCGTCAAAGCCAGTTTAAAGCAGCAATAAAAGTAAATTCCGAATTGCTACATTTATATTGGGAGTTAGGGCACGATATTGTAGTACGTCAAATGGATGCAGTATGGGGGAGTGGATTCTTTGAGAGACTAAGTAAAGAATTGAAAAAAGAGTTCCCGGATATGAAAGGGTTTTCTACAACAAACCTGAAGTATTGTAAATATTTTTATTTATTTTATTCAAAAGATGGTGAAGTTCGTCACCAATTTGGTGATGAAACTTATTATCAGTCTAATACGGGCATTGAAGTGACTGTAAAAGGGAGTGATATAATTCGTCACCAAGCTGGTGACGAATTAGAAAATCATCCGATCTTTCAAATACCATGGAGGCATCATGTAGAAATATTTACTAAATGTAAGTCCGTAGAGGAAGCCTTATTTTACATTCAAAAAACTATCACCAACGGATGGAGTAGAGCTGTATTAATGAATTTTCTTGATGCTAATTTATATCAGAGCCAGGGAAGAGCTATTAATAACTTTGACAGACTCTTACCTAATCTACAAAGTGACTTAGCCAAAGAGACACTTAAAGACCCTTATAATTTTGATTTTCTTACTTTAACAGAAATTATAAGGAGAAGGAGTTAGAAGATGCTTTGGTTACAAATATTACAAAGTTTTTATTGGAACTTGGCCAGGGCTTTGCATTCATCGGAAGACAATATCCAATACAAATAGGTAATAAACTAAGAAGCATTGATTTATTATTTTATCATTTAGAATTACGCTGCTACGTGGTTGTAGAGCTCAAGGTAAAAGAGTTTGAACCGGAACATGCTGGCAAGTTGGGCTATTATATTGCTGCGGTTAATCATCAGTTAAAAAGGGATATTGATAATCCTACTATTGGCTTGCTTATCTGTAAAACGAAAGATAATATAGAGGCACAATATTCATTGGAAAGTTCCAGCCAACCCATAGGGATTTCGGAATATACCTTTTCCAGGTTGCTGCCGGAAAACTTCAAGTCCTCACTTCCATCAATTGAGGAAATAGAGAGGGAGTTAAGCGAAGAAGAATAAAGTTATATGATTATCCGCATAATGTCCTATTATAAATTCTGGATTTGAAGTCGG
>JAJPZJ010000172.1 GCA_021204405.1 Tannerellaceae bacterium
AACTCCGACTTCAAATCCAGAATTTATAATAGGACATTATGCGGATAATCATTAAGAATAATACAACAATAGGCATGAAACTGTCCGTTCTGCTTCATCTCTTTCCATAAAGTGCCTTTCCGGTCGCTTTTTACCAGGATGCGTAGTCCACCGTCGTACCAGGGAAAAGAGAATTTCATAAACTGTGCCCTTTCGTAGGTTACTGTCAGATTGGTTAAGGCAATTTCTGTTTCACCGGTTTGCAAGGCTTTTATCAAAAGATCCAGGGAAGGATATTCAGTATACTCTGTTACCAGGTTCAAGGGGTTTGCTACCATTTTCCAGAGGTCAATAGCCATGCCCTCATATTCTCCATGTTCGCCAGCCATTACAAAAGGCGGACTGATAAATACGCCTGCCTTGATTTTTTGAAGAGTAACCTCTTCTACAGCATATAGTATGCCTGGCAGGGTAATTAACAGGATCAACAGGATAATTACTCGCTGAGATAGGTGGGTGTCATTACATTGTATAGGGTGGTTCATACCTTTATTTTGAAGGTTTCACCAAAAATACATTAATTTAGATAAGACAAAACCTTGTATGCTAAAAAACCGGGTATTGGAAAATTACTTTTCTTCATCCCGGATGAAACCGTTATCAGAATGCCTGTGCTTTACAATAGAAAGTCCTCCCGCATCGGCGAAAAACTATCAATCACGATACCTGCCTCCAGGCATTTACAGGCATGCACTACATCCGGCCGGATATAAACTCCGTCACCTGTCCCGATTACCTGAGTTTCATCTCCCACTGTAAATTCAAACCTGCCACTTACTACAGTGGTTGTCTGACTGTGCGGATGGCTGTGGGAAGCTGCAACACAACCTGTTTCAAATTTAACCTTAACCGTCATCAGATTTTCATTGTATCCCAGGATCTGGCGTACTACACCCTTAGCCATAGGCTCCCACTGGATATTTTTCTCAAATAAGAACGTCTTACCCGCTGTTTTCATAGAGTTATTAATTAGGTGAATATATTGCAAAAGTAAGCAATTTTTTGCTGTTTAATTTGCTATCTTTGTAAGATATAAAACCAATATAAATGATATTTTATTCACTGGTACAGGTAACTCACACTGGGCCGCCGAAACACTAGGCAAGGAATTAAACCAGCGGGTTATATCTATTGCAAAAGAATTACGGGAAAAAGGAAACACTTTCTGCTATACCCTTAAGCCCGGCGAACTGCTATTGTTTGTTTTTCCTATCCATTCCTGGGGGCCGCCTCCCATCGTAACCGAGTTTATCAGAAAGATTATGCTGGACGGATATAAACAGCATTCCGTTTACGTAATATGTACCTGTGGAGATGATTGCGGATATACCAACCGGATCATGCAACGGGCACTGGCCGCTAAAGAGTGGAGATTAAACGAATGCTACTCGGTTACAATGCCTAATAACTACATCCTGATGAAAGGCTTTGATGTAGACAGCAAGGAGGTCGAGAAGCAGAAACTGGCAGCCGCTCCGGAACGCCTGGCAACGATCATCGCAACCATCCGGGGCGAAAAAAACAGGGGTTTGTATCGTCCCGGTAAATTTGCCGGTATAAAAACCAGCCTGATTAATCCGCTTTTTATTAAATTGCACTCGGAAAAACAGCTTTCCGGGTAACTGATAGCTGTATTTCCTGCGGATTATGCAAAAAGGTATGTCCTACCGGAACTGTTTGTATGGAAGCTGGCCGGCCGGTATGGGGAAAGAACTGTATCCAATGTGTAGCCTGTATCCATCAATGCCCGGTAAGGGCAATAGAGTATGGTAACGAAACTGTAAAGAAAGGACGCTACCAGCATCCGGCTTATTGAATGAAAACTAAATTAAAAATTAAATAAATGAAGAAATTCTTATTTGCAGCTATCTCCCTTCTTTTACTGGCTGGCTGCAAAAATAATCCTGTAGGTTATACCATCGAGGGTGGGGTGACGGGTACACAATCCGGTTTGGTTTACCTGAAATCGTTCCGTAACAAAATGTTTTTTACTGTCGATTCCACCGAACTTTGCGACGGTAAATTTGAATTTAAAGGATTTGTGGGTACTCCCGAACTGTATGGTTTGCAGACGGAAGATATGAACTATCCTGCACAGTTTTTCCTTGAAGACGCTCCTATCCGTGTAAAACTGGATAATGAAAATGCTAAGATACGGGTAGAGAATTCGCCGGTAAATGATATTTTTGCTGAAAATGCGGAAAAAGTGTACCAGCCTGGCTATAACATCGATAGTTTGGTAAGTAAATATCCGGATTCGCCAGTAGCTGCTTTTTATCTGTACCGTTATCATACCTACCAAATGCCTTTGGACGAACTGAAAGCAACCCGTGCAAAGCTATCTCCTACGCTGAATAATACAGCGTATGTAGCCGACCTCGACCAGATTATCGAGCGGCTGGAAAACGTACAGGTCGGTAAAATGGCTCCTGAATTTACTTTACCCGATCCGGAAGGTAATCCAGTATCTATTGCTGATTTCCGTGGTCAGTATGTACTGTTGGATTTCTGGGCAGCCTGGTGTCCACCCTGCCGCCGCGAAAATTCCAATATCGTAAAAGCATTTCAAGAGTACAAAGATAAAAATTTCACCATTGTAGGGGTGTCGTTAGACTACAACCGCAATAACTGGCTGAAAGCAATTGCCGACGATCATCTGACCTGGACACATGTGTCAGACCTGAAGTTCTGGGATTCGGAAGTTCCCGAACTGTATGGCGTACGGGCTATCCCTGACAATTTCCTGCTCGACCCGGACGGTAAGATCATTGGCCGTAATATTACCGGTGAGAAACTGCACGAAACATTAGCGGAGATTTTCAATCCATGAGAACTCTGTCTATCACACTTATATGCCTTTTAATGTCTGTACGGATGGTGGTTGCCGGAGATAACGGGTTTGAAACGGTTGTCCGTACAGCCGTTAACGACCAGCTGGAGATTTATCCGAACTCTACCCTGAAAGACCTGTACAAAAACTTCTTTCAGGATAAATTCGGGCCGGGCCACCTGATCGCTGACACCACAGCAGCAGGTAACTACCTGCGACGTGAACTGGCTTCTATGACTGTATCAGATGGATTGATGGCTGAACCTACCGGATGGGAAGGTAATTTCGTCCGTGTAAACCTGCTGGCTATTAAAGATGGATTTATTCCATACGATCTCTTTTTTGATGCTTTTGTAAGGAGTGTAAACAGCATTCAGCCTGTTTCCATAGCAGCATGGCAACAGGAGTGGGAACAGATCGAAGCTGTAATTGCTTCAATGGATTTAAATCTGCCCGGATATGCTACCGATAAAAAAGAGATTGACGAGCGTTTGCATGCCGGCGAATATGTGGGGCATCATAGCGAACGCTTTGAAACCAGTTATTCACCCCGTTACCGTATTATCAGCCGCCATATATTTGAAACTGAAATTTTACCTCTTTTGCCTTCAACCTGTACCCGCTAGCAACAAAATTACCTGACAGATTGTTTACCGACAAAGGATTGTGAACAAACTTAACCAGTAATTATGAAACGAAGCAGCTTGCTGAGTCCCATACCTACATTTAAATTCATTTTGTCGTATGAAAGTAGCGATTAGCGGAAGTTCAGGCTTTATCGGTAAGAACCTGACAGCCTTCCTGGCCCGGCATAACTTTACAGTTGTATCCATACCTCATTCCCTGTTTTATCCCGAAACAGCTAAAATACTGAGAGAAAAGCTGGAAGGCTGCGATGTAATTATTAACCTGGCAGGTGTATCTATTAACCAGCGCTGGACGGAAGGTAATAAGAAGAAAATTATGGATAGCCGGATAGAGGCTACCCGCAGCTTGGTGGAGGTGGTAAACAAGATGCCGGTCAAACCTTCGGTTTTTATATCAGCTTCTGCCGTAGGTATTTATCCTTCCGATGGTACACTTTATACGGAAAATACTATGCGCGAAGGGAAAGGCTTCCTGGCAGAAGTATGCCATCGCTGGGAAGCAGAAGCCGAACATATCTCTCCCGATGTACGCCTGGTAATTACCCGGTTTGGTGTAGTACTTTCTTCCCATGGAGGTGCTTTTCCTAAAATGGTCTTACCTTTCCGCCTGTTTATGGGAGGGGAGATCAGTTCCGGCAAGCAAGGTTTCTCGTGGATACATCTGGAAGACCTGGTGAATGCCTTGCTGTTCATCATTAATAACCCTACTCTGGCTGGTGCAGTCAATATGGTGGCCCCTTATCCTACTACCAATTCTGCTTTTGCCCACGAGGTAGCTAAAGCGATGAACCGCCCTGCGCTTGTGCGGCTACCGGCCATAGCCTTCCGTTTATTATATGGAGAAGGTGAGGTGATGGTTACCGAAGGACAACTTACTTATCCCCAGAAACTACTTTCGGCCGGTTACATCTTCCGGTATCCCGACCTTCAGATGGCGCTGTTTGAACTGGTTCCTTAAGCGGTTGTTTGCCTCTTGCTCACTTTTTATCAAAACCCAAAACTTATATGTCATAATTGACAATGTGGGAAAACGTTTCTATTTATACTTTTGATCCATACATTGGTCTGGACATATCCCAAAGGGATAATATGTCTTAGCCCAGGATAAATGAATCTAGGGTTACCCGGTCCTGTTCAGAAGATTCAATAAAAAAGTAAATAGTTAAATAACAGGATTTTACCTGTTCCCCGCGAAGGCGGGGACCGCATGAGAGCAGACAGTATTTTTCTGTTTTTTTAGTATTGAACCAGACAGTTCCGGTACGATCCCCACCTTCGCGGGGAACATAAGGGTTCGAAAATTCAACTCCACTTTAGTTTTGCCGAAAGTGAAAGTATATCAGCGTTGCAACCTGATGAGAATTTTTCTGATAAAACCGAATATAGATTTAAAACTAATCATATATGAAAAACAACCTGTTAATTAGAACCATCGCCGTTTTCATGGCAATTTTGTTTTGTCCGGTAGGATATGCCTCTCCGAAGCAAACAAGGGAAATGAAATTTGGGAAACTGAAAAAACAACTGAAGGATCCTTCCGCGGAGTTTCGCTCAGCTCCATTATGGGTATGGAATACCCAGGTAACTTATGAAGATATAGACCGGATGCTCAAAGAATTCAAAAAACAGGGGTTTGGCGGGGCATTTGTCCATCTACGTCCGGGAATGATAACAGATTATTTGTCGGACGATTGGTTTGACCTGTATGCATATAGCCTGAAAGTAGGGAGGGAGTTGGGATTAGCTATCTGGATCTATGATGAAAATTCTTATCCGAGTGGATTCGCCGGCGGACATGTTCCGGCACAAATGCCTGAATCCTATAATCAGGGACAAGGGTTAGCATATGAAAAGGTTGAACAATTGCCCGAAAATGCAGGCCAATTCTTTTTGTGTTTGAAGAAAGAGGGTGAAATGTTTGTGGATATAACCGCTGGTTTATCTGATTATAAAAATATTAAAGGGGAATATTACTTATACACCAAAACCTATCACGGTCGTTCAGGCTGGTATGGGGGATATTCATATGTAGACCTGCTGGTACAGGGTGTTACGGAAAAGTTTATGGAAGTAACCATGTCGGGATACGAAAAACATTTTGGTAAACTGCTGGGAACGGAGATAAAAGGTATTTTTACCGACGAACCCCAAATCGCAAGCCCCGGTGGAATCCGGTGGACGCCCGGCCTGTTTGAAGTTTTCCGGAACCAATGGGGTTACGATCTGAAAAGTATCTTACCCTTACTTGCAGAAGAGACAGGTAACTGGAAACAGGTACGGCATAACTATACCGAGACGCTTACACAAATGTTTATCGACCGCTGGGCCAAACCCTGGTTCAACTATTGTGAAAAGAAAAATTTGCTTTGGACCGGACATTATTGGGAACACGGCTGGCCGGATATGTCGCATGGAGGAGATAATATGGCGATGTATGCATGGCACCAGATGCCTGCAATAGATATGTTGTTCAACCAGTTTAACGATGGACATCCGCAAGCTCAGTTTGGAAATGTCAGGGCTGTTAAGGAACTGCGTAGCGTAGCAAACCAGATGGGATATGTACGTACCCTCAGTGAAACCTACGGTGCCGGTGGCTGGGATGTTACGTTTGAAGATATGAAAAGGTTGGGAGACTGGGAATATGTATTGGGTGTTAACTTTATGAACCAGCACCTGTCGTATATGACAATTGTAGGAGCCCGCAAATATGATCATCTACCAACGTTTACCTCTTTATCTTCTTGGTGGTCTGCCTATAAGACCCAGAATGACTACTTTGCCAGGTTGTCGATGCTGCTCAGTCAGGGAGAACAGCAAAACGATATTCTTGTGCTCGAGCCAACTACTACCGCCTGGTTATACTACTCGTATGTTAAAAGCCATCCTAAGACGATGGAGGTGGGAATGAACTTCCAGCAGTTTGTAACTAAACTGGAAAAAAGCCAGGTAGAATATGACCTGGGTTCTGAAAATATAATAAAAGATCAGAGACATGTAAAAAATAATCTTTTTGTCGTTGGTAAAAGAGGCTATAAGCAAGTGGTAATTCCTCCTATGACAGAAAACCTGAATAGTGCTACTTTTCAACTATTGCAAAAATTTGTTGCTTCGGGTGGAGAGTTGGTTGTATTCTCTAAACCTTCTTATATAGATGGTAAAGAAAATGCAGCACTTAAAATTTCTTTGATACTAATTCATCCCGTATCAGGATGTATGGGAAAGAAGCCATTGAAGATGCTATCGCGCAATCTTTTCAAAGCGACAAAATCGGATTTAAGCATATTACCGGTAATGACCTGTACCATCATAGAAGAACCTATACAGATGGTGAGCTGGTATTCCTGGTAAACTCATCTTTAACGGAAACGGCAAAGGGCCAGGTAACTGTCGCCGGTCAATCTATTATAGAGATTGATGGCATGTCGGGAGAAATGTTTGCTTATCCCTGTGAACAACAGGGAAAATCTGTTATGGCAACGTTTGAGTTGCCTCCTGCTGGCAGCCTGATCTTATTCAGTCCGTTAGCTGATCCGGGAAAATATGAAAGCAGGGCAGCGGCTGTAACAGGAAAGCTCATTCCTGCCAGTACACCTGTACAGGTTGAAAGAATGCAGGATAATGTGCTTTTAATGGATTTCTGTGACCTGATAATTGATGGAAAGGTAGAACGTAATTTATATAATGTAGAAGCCTGTAATAAGCTATATCAACACTTCGGGATGAATAACCCCTGGAATTCTTCCATTCAGTACCGGCAGGCAATTGTGGAAAAAGATACCTTCCGAACAGGTGATATACAGGTGCAGTATAATTTGTAGTAGCTGAGGAGATAGATAAAAATAATCTGAAACTTGTGGTGGAACAGCCCCATTTATGGCAGGCTAAGATTAACGGTAAAACTATACATGCTATTCCCGGAAGGTTTTGGCTGGATACCCGGAATGGAGTTTATGAGGTGGGCGAATATATCAGAGCTGGTGTAAATGTAGTAGAATTATCCATAAATCCGATGAGTATATATGCCGAGATTGCTCCTGTTTACTTATTAGGTGATTTCTCGTTGGAGTCGGCCCCGAATGGTTGGGTAATTAAAAAGCCGGTTGAGCATCTTACCACAGGAAGCTGGAAAAGCCAGGGACACCCTCATTATTCGTGGGATGTTTCTTACCGGAAAGAATATAGAGTAGCAGATACTTCTTCACAATATATCCTTCAACTGAATCAATGGTATGGTACGGTAGCTGAAATATATGTGAATGGAGATAAAGCCGGAGTAATAGCCTATAAGCCTTATACATTTAACCTGTCTCCATACCTTAAACCCGGTTCCAACACCATTGATGTAAGGGTAGTAGGTAGCCTTAAAAACCTGCTGGGCCCACACTATAACTGGGATCAGGGTATTGCAGGACCTTGGCATTGGAACCATGTACAGAAGCAACTTCCCGGAGGCGATTATAATTTGACAGACTACGGTCTATTGGAAGATTTTTCGGTTTACCAGGCCAGATAAACAAGATACCCCATAGAATAGAATAACATGCAAAATATAAAAGCTGGATTAATAGGTATAGGACTTAATACCTATTGGGAGCAATTTGATGGTTTGCTCGACAGGTTGCGTAGCTATCAGGATAGTATTAAAGAAAGAATAACATCTTATGGCCATATTACTGTAATAGATGGTGGGATGGTAGATGATATTGAAAAGGCTATCCGGATTGCTTCCCTTATGAAAACTCAGGAGGTACAAATCCTTTATATATTTATCTCTACATACGCCCTGTCTTCAACGGTTTTACCTATTGTTAACTGGTTGGCTATCCCGGTTATATTGTTGAATGTGCAACCCCTGCCTGCTATTGACTATTAGAAACTGGATGCAATGAACGACCGGGGGCTATGACGGGGGAGTGGCTGGTCAATTGCCAGGCTTGTTCGGTGCCTGAACTGGCTTCTGTTTTTAACAGGAGCTCCGTAAAATATGATATTGTTTCAGGTTATCTGGATGATGAGGAGGTATGGAAAGAGGTGGCCGGGTGGACAACAGCAGTAAAAATTCATGCCGGAATGTCTACAAACAAATTAGGTGTTTTAGGGAATTACTATGGAGGTATGGTAGATGTATACTCCGACTTAACCTTGCACAGTACTGTATTCGGCACACATATAGAAGTATTGGAAATGTGCGAACTTGCCAGATTTAGACAAGATACCAGCCCTGAAGAAATCAAACAGAAAATAAAGGAATTTGAGAACTGTTTTATTATTGATCCAGCCTGCTCACATCCGGAAATAGAAAGAGCTGCACAAACCTCCGTTGCATTAGATAAATTAGTTGAAAATATAAGTTAGGTTCCATGGCCTATTATTATGCAGCTACCTCAGGTAATGAGTATGAAAACATAATCACTTCAGTAATTGCAGGAAATACGTTACTGACTGGGGAAAATATACCTATTGCCGGTGAATATGAAGTAAAAATGTACAGGCAATGAAGATGATGTCGTTGATGGGAGCCGGAGGCAGCTTTTCGGAATTCTATGCAATAGATTATAAAGAGGATATTATTATGTTAGGCCATGATGGCCCGGCTCATTGTAGTATGGCGAATGGTAAAGTCCAGTTGGTTCCCCTTCCGGTATATCATGGTAAACCTGGCAAAGGACTTTCTATTCAGATGTCGGTCAGGCAAGGACCAATAACTTTGCTGTCGGTAGTAGAAAGTAATAACGGATTATCCCTGCTTGTAGCCGAAGGAGAGTCAGTTTCGGGTCCGGTCCTGCATATAGGGAATGTGAACAGCCGGTACAAATTTACTGTCCCGGCTAAAGAATTTATTAACCGGTGGAGCAAGGCTGGTCCTTCCCACCATTGTGCCATTGGAGTGGGGCATACCCTGAGTATACTGAAAAAATATGCTTTTATACTGGATATACCGGTAACGGTTATTTCTTAAGGTTTTTCTTCTCTCTCCGGTACCCCTGGGGAGAGATGCCTTCCCTTTTACGGAAAAAGGTAGAGAACTGGCTTACCGTTTCGAAATTCATCTGATAAGCTATTTCGGTAATGGTAAGCCCGGAAGTATCTAATAGCTCCTTTGAACGAAGAAATTTCAGGTTAAGTTGGTATTGGGTAGGAGATATATTGACATACTGTTTAAACATTTTCCTGAACCAGGAATAGCTGACTCCCAATTGCTCTGCTATCTCTTCCGGCGAAACAGGATTATCTATTTTTTGCTTCATTATACTCCTTGCTTCATCTATTTTATTAATAGCAACAGAGTCGGTAAAGGATTGATTCCTGTTTTTATAATAAACCGATCCCAATATATATAATACAATACTGGATATAATTTGTTGGAACCCGCTTCTCTCCTGTAAAGCATACTCAATGATATCTTCATACAAACTGATGATCCCCGAGCTGAAACCTACATAAAAGATGGGTGATTCGGGAGTAAAAAATCCGTTCTCAACTCTTTTATCCATATGTACACCTCTGAACCCCACCCAGTATTCATACCAGCCTGTTTCCTGATCGGGTTCATAGGTATGCCATTCATCCGGAAATAATAATAGCAGGGTTCTGGCTTTTATCCGTTGCCGTTTGCAGGAGGCCGATTCAAAATAACCGGCTCCTTCCGAAATATAGATTAACTGGTACTCTTTTATTTTCTGCCTGTTTGAGGTGTGAATATATAAGATTCAGGATGCTGGAATTGTGGATAAGATGTATGAGGAGGTATTTGTTGGCACCCAACGGTGGTTACAACAATTCCCCAGGCTTCGTCGTGTCTGTTTATAGGGAAGTATTTTATATTATAACTTTTAAGGTTACTCATTCTTTCAATCTGCAATAAATAGAGTAGTAAAAATAGGGGAATAATATGACACCTCAATTTTTACACCTTAAATATCTCTTTTTACACATGTTTCTATAAAGTTCGGACTATTATTGTATTATGTTAATTTAAAATGATAATTGATGAAAAAACTGTTTCCTCTTGTAGTAACGCTTTGTATACTGGCCGGATGTGGCCGTCCTGCGACTCCAACTAACCAAACTGCTTCCGGATGGGAGTATATGGATGAAATCTTGAAAAATATAAAAGAACCCGTTTTTCCGGATACGGTTTTAATATAACCACTTATGGTACCCAATCGGATACCTTATACGACAGCCGGTCGGCCATACTGCAAGCTATTAACGATTGTAACCTGGCTGGGGGAGGTACTGTACTGGTTCCAGCCGGTACCTATCTGGTAAAAGGCCCTATTGTATTAAAGAGCCATATCAACCTGCACCTGGAAGAAGGGGTACGGTTGGAGTTTTCTACCGAACCATCCGACTATTTACCTATGGTACTTACCAAATGGGAAGGCACGGAATGCTATAATTATTCTCCCTTTATTTATAGTTATCAATGTGTAAACGTTGCTATTACCGGAAAAGGTGAAATCAATGGTAATGGAGGTGCTGTCTTTAATACCTGGAAACCTTTGGAGAAACCTGCTATGGACAGGTTGCGCCAGATGGGTAACGATGAGGTACCGGTATACGAACGAGTGTTTGGAGAAGGTTGGTACTTACGTCCCTGTATGATCCAGTTTTATGGTTGTAAGAATGTACTGATTGATGGTGTAAAGATTTATGATGCTCCCTTCTGGATCATCCATCCGGTATTTTGTGATAATGTAATTGTACGGAATGTATATATTGATGGTAATAATTACAATAATGATGGCTGTGACCCTGAATCGTCTACTAATGTCTTGATCGAAAATGTCGACTTTAATGTTGGCGACGATGGGATCGCAATCAAGTCAGGACGTGACCAGGATGGCTGGCGTATCGGACAGGCTACTGAAAATGTGATTATCCGCAACTGTCGTTTCAGCCGTTGGGCAATCACGATCGGTAGTGAAATGTCGGGTGGGGTACGTAATATATATATTGAAGATTGTAGGATCGATAGTTGCCGCAACGGTATCTACTTCAAGTCAAATCTGGACCGGGGTGGTTTTTTCGAAAACCTATATATGCGCCGTATTTCTGCCGATATATGCCTGTGGGGTATGGTCAACTTCCGTACTGACTATCATGGCTACCGCGGAGGAAATTTCCAACCCGTTTCAGTAATATTACCATAGAAGATGTAACCTGTAACCGGGTAGACAGTGTCGCGATCATGGCCAATGGTGTACCGGAGGTGAAATTACATAATATTACACTCCGTAATATAGAAGTAAAACAGGCGCCTAAAGCCACTCAGATGCAAAATATTGTGAATCTTACATTGGATAATGTACGCGTAAACGGAAAACTGATAACGCAGGAAAATGAATAAACGCTTAACAGCAGAAGCCAGGAATTGAAAGTATTTACTTTGAACCATAAAAATGGTGAAAATGACCTTGGTCATACTTCCGGTATATTGTTATTTTGTATCTTCGGAGAAAGAATTAAGCATTCTTTCCCCAATATGCAGACGTATTGACCAGAACCCGGATAAAAAGTGCCGATTTTGTCAAACCAACTCCCGTACGGCTGTTAACCGGCCGTACGGGTAATTTAAAAAGAGTTGTTTAGGATAACAAAAACATTTTTCCCTGAAGTTGAAAGATATAAAAAAAACCGTAGGAACTATACGAGATAGTCCTACGGTTTTTTTTATATGTAATTATAAGGATGGCTGGTTATAATCCTTGCCCGTGGCAGCTTTTATATTTTTTTCCACTTCCACATGGACATGGATCATTGCGTCCGACACGTTTCTCTGCACGTACAGGAGCCTGTTTAGGTTGTGGTCCCTGTGGAGGTTGCGGCATTCCCGGTTGCGGAGGTCTGCTTCCACCTGACAAGTCGGTCTTTTCTGTGCGGTAACGGCTCATGTCCTGGCGTCTTTCCGGAGCTGCTTTCTGTACGGCAATCCGTTGACGTTCGGCAGCCTGCTGACGCTCTTCTTCCGTTGGTTCTTCACGTACCGGTATCTGGCCACGCATCAATACGGCAGCCGTTTTACGGTTCATACCATCTACCATGGCTTTGAACAGGTTGTATGATTCCAGTTTATAGATCAGCAATGGGTCTTTGTTTTCGTAGCTGGCATTCTGTACAGAGTGGCGCAGCTCATCCATTTCACGCAGGTGTTCTTTCCATGATTCATCAATGGTATGAAGTACGATCGCTTTCTGGAAGGCTTTATTAATCGCTTTACTTTCTGTTTCGTAGGCTTCTTTCAGGTTACAGGCTACATTATACATCCGTTTACCATCAGTAATCGGAATCATAATGTTTTCATAATTAGCTCCCTGGTTTTCATATACCTGTTTGATAACCGGATTGGCAACCTGTGCCATGCGTTCCATCCTGCGTTTAAACAGATCAAGAGCTTCGTGGAATAAACGGTCGGCCATTGTATTTGGCTTCATCTGGTTGTACTCTTCTTCTCCGAACGGAGCTTCCATGGCAAATGTTTTGAACAGTTCCAGTTTGAAACCTTCGTAATCACCGGTTTCTGCAAACTGTTCGGCAATTGCATTGGAGGTATCGTAGATTGTATTCAAGACGTCCAGTCCGATACGTTCACCCATTAAGGCATGCCGGCGGCGGGTATATACTACATTACGTTGTGAATTCATCACATCATCATACTCAAGCAGGCGTTTACGGATACCAAAGTTGTTTTCTTCCACCTTTTTCTGTGCACGTTCTACCGATTTGCTCAGCATATTATGCTCAAGTACTTCACCTTCCTGGAAGCCCAATCTGTCCATCAGGCCTGCGATCTTTTCAGAAGCAAACAAACGCATCAGGTCGTCTTCCAGTGAAACATAAAATACAGAAGAACCCGGGTCACCCTGACGACCGGCACGGCCACGTAACTGGCGGTCTACACGGCGGCTTTCATGACGTTCGGTACCAATAATAGCCAAACCTCCGGCTGCTTTTACTTCGGGTGAAAGTTTGATGTCGGTACCACGACCGGCCATATTGGTTGCAATAGTAACCGTTCCGCTTTGTCCGGCCATAGCCACCACTTCCGCTTCCCGTTGGTGTAACTTCGCATTCAGTACATTATGGTTGATTTTGCGCAGGGTAAGCATACGGCTAAGTAATTCGGAGATCTCAACCGAAGTAGTACCTACCAGTACAGGACGTCCGGCAGCAACCAGACCGCTGATCTCTTCAATAACAGCCGCATATTTCTCACGTTTTGTCTTATAGATACGGTCGTTCATATCTATACGTGCGATTGGGCGGTTGGTTGGTATGACTACCACATCCAGCTTATAGATATCCCAGAATTCACCGGCTTCTGTTTCGGCAGTACCTGTCATACCCGAAAGTTTGTGGTACATACGGAAGTAGTTCTGTAAAGTAATCGTTGCAAATGTCTGGGTGGCAGCTTCTACTTTTACATGTTCTTTGGCTTCTATTGCCTGGTGTAATCCGTCTGAATACCGGCGGCCATCCATAATACGTCCGGTTTGCTCGTCAACGATCATTACTTTGTTGTCGATTACTACATATTCGTCATCTTTTTCGAATAAGGTATAGGCTTTCAACAACTGGTTGATGGTGTGTACACGTTCGCTTTTTACAGAGTAGTTTGCCAGTATCTCATCTTTCTTAGCCTGTTTTTCTTCTTCAGTACCTGTTATATTTTCAAGTTGAGAGAGTTCGAAAGTGATATCCGGAAGGACAAAGAAATGAGGATCGTCTGTTTTACCTGTCAGCAGGTCAATCCCTTTATCTGTAAGTTCAATGCTGTTGTTTTTCTCTTCAATAACAAAATACAGGTCATCGGTAACAAGGTGCATGTTACGCATGTTCTCGGCCATGTATATACCTTCGGTTTTAAGCATCTGGGCTTTAATACCCGGTTCACTCAGGAACTTGATGAGTGCTTTGTTTTTAGGAAAACCTTTGAATGACCGGTAGAGTAGCAGGCTGCCTTCTTCTACTACTTTCGAATCACTGCTGGCCATTTTTTGTTTGGCTTCAATAAGCAGCTTGGTACAAAGGCTTTTCTGGGCATTTACCACTACTTCTACATTCGGGCGGAATTGTTCAAACAATTGTTCCTCACCACGGGGAATCGGGCCGGAAATGATCAAAGGCGTACGGGCATCATCAATTAATACTGAATCGACCTCATCAACGATGGCATAATTGTGTTTGCGCTGTACCAGGTCATTCGGACTAATAGCCATGTTATCGCGCAGGTAATCAAAACCGAATTCGTTGTTTGTACCGAATGTGATATCTGCGTTATAAGCTGCCCGGCGTGCATCTGAGTTCGGTTGATGTTTGTCGATACAGTCAACCGACAAACCGTGGAACATATAAAGGGGACCCATCCACTCGGAGTCACGTTTAGACAGGTAGTCGTTTACCGTAACTACATGCACACCATTTCTGGTTAGTGCATTCAGGAATACGGGAAGTGTAGCTACTAAGGTTTTACCTTCACCGGTTGCCATTTCAGATATTTTACCTTTATGCAATACCACACCACCGAATAGCTGTACATCGTAATGGATCATTTCCCATTTAATCTCATTACCACCAGCCTGCCAATGGTTCAGGTAGATAGCTTTATCACCTTCAATGCGTACGAAATCGTGTTTTGCAGCCAGGTCTCTGTCGAACTGGTTGGCAGTAACTACAGTCTCTTCATTCTCGGTGAAACGGCGTGCAGTATCTTTTACAATTGCAAATACTTCGGGAAGTGCTTCATCAAGAACCTCCTCCATTTTCTCTACGATTGTTTTTTCAATTTTATCTACTTGTGACCAGATCGCTTCACGTTCTTCGAGCTCTTTATTGTCGATCCCTTGACGTAACTCTTCTACCTGTGCACGTTCGGCGGCTACATACTCCTGTATACGTATTTTAATCTCGTCAATCCGGGCACGTAATTCATCATTCGATAATGCCTCGATGGAAGGATAGACCGCTTTGATCTTATCTACATAGGGGGTGATCTCTTTGAGGTCACGTTGTGACTTGTTGCCGAGCAACTTAGTCATGAATTCTATAAATCCCATTTTATATATTGTTTATTTTTCCTGTTTAATTTATTTTAATAACAACTCATGCAGAGGAAGGTCGCGGCTGGCATTCGGTGGCCGGATGCGTAACACATGAGTTACAGAAGGAGCGATCTCAGTGGCTTTTACTTCACGGTATACATGTTGTGGTTTTGTACCGTTTCCCATGAATATCAGCGGTGTGATCACAGCGTTATTACGTACTACTTTTACTTTTTCTTTCGGATTCTCATAGTTTACAACCCAGCCTGGTTGCAATTCAATAATCAGGTCACCCCGCTTAAGGTGATGAGTACCGTTACGGAATTTGGCAGTTCCTTCGTTCCATTCGCCGGCACGCAGTGCATGGTCGGTCGTTACATGTTGAACACCACTGAACTCTAATATGAAATCAGCCGCTTTATCCTGGATGGTTGCCAGTTCCAGCTTTTCATCTTCAATAACTTTACGGTTCAGGAATATCTGGTTGTTATAGTATCCTGTTACCCAGTTTTTCTGGCCATACATTGCCATCAGGTACATGTTGAGCAGGGCAACACAACGTTTGGGATGAAATTCCCCACCGCCCAGCATCAATCCGCCCGGATATTCTTCTTCACTTCTATAGTAACCTGTTCCGGTAAAAACAATAAGCGTATGGTCTAAACCAACTTTTTTATCTATCTGGTCAAGTAAGGCTTCAATATCTTTGTCCAGTTGATGATACGTATCCTGGATTTCCCGGGTATATTCTTTATTCATCAACGGCCGGTAATTGCCTGCATAATAAGTAAGAGCCAGCATATCCGGACATCCCCTGGTTCCGAATGCTCCATATTCCAGAAACTGGAAAGCTAATCGGTTGATTTCTTTATTGATAAAAGGAGAGGTTTTCAGGTTCGGATAGCAATCCATTGATTTTTCACTGAATGTATAGCGGAAAGAAAGGTCATCCAGTAAATAGGGGAAGGCATTGTATTGTTGTAAAGGCAAAGAGGGTGTCCATACCATCTGGTCGAGCCGTGCCGGTAATGATTCCACGCCGTTATTATACCGGTCTACATACCACGGTAACCCTGTATAATAAGTAGTTGTTGCCCACTTACCGTTCCGGTCGTCTATCCAGAACGCTCCGTTTGCAGCATGCCCGGCCGAGATAATAGCCGTTTCCGGATTAGGAGCAATCGCATATACATCACTTCTGCCTTTGGAAGCGATTTTTAATTCATCACCAATAGTAGAGCTGATCAGCTTTTTAGGAGAATAGTTCTCGCGGGTATAATTACCGATGTATTCCGGATCATGCAGAACCGATACTTCTCTTTCCCTTTCAAAATCATATAAATGAGTTCCGGGTACTCCGTGGAATACCGGGTTACTTCCGGTAAAGAGGGTCGCGAACGAACTGGCCTCGTCTATATTGTTGAATTCGAACTGGATATTATTATATACCAACCCGTTATTCAGTAAACGTTTAAACCCGCGCTCACCCAACGTATTATAAAAATATTCTATATAATCGCCTCTCAACTGGTCTACTGTAATACATACAACCAACTTCGGTGTTTGCTGTTGTGCCTCCAGATTGGTAACTACTAATATAGCCAGTAGCGATGTGATCAGTTTATTCATTCAACGTGCTTTATAAATCTATATATGCCATATCCCGAACGTATCCATAAAATGCCAACAAGTGGAATAAAGGCGGTGTTCAAATGCTGAGGAATAAAATTCCATCCCAACAGCATACATGTAAGCACTGCAAAGTTAATAAAATGATAGCAATATGCCGCTTTTCCGAACCTTTTTACCATAATTAATATAGATGCTACCAGGTGGAAGGGATGTAACCATACGATTAACCAGTTCGGATATACGGCAGGATGGGTGGAAACAAAGGTAAGAAAGAATAGTACACACCCGGCTATACCTGCGGTAAAGAACAGGATGCAATCGAGGATACGGAAATATGTTTTTTTGTATAATTCATATAAGGTAATAAGTATAATAAAAATAAATAATATCCAGCCCGCCAGCAGGGGAGTAAATGGAGGAGGGGTAACGGGTTCTTCTATCCCCTCTGCCAGGATATTTTTTTGGGCTACCAATGGCCTGGTTGTACCGGCAGGATCTGTAATGGTTGCTTTATCGAGTGCACGCTCCAGATATAAGGGCAGGAATAACTGTTCGTGGGGAGTAGCAATACGGTCGGTAGGGCTTCCAAGTGCCAGGTCGCATCCGAATGTTAACCACGGATGGTTACGTGTACAATAATTAATCATCTCCCGGAATGTTTCAGGCGGTGGCGGGTCATTATAATTGACTGTACCATTTATATAGGTTTCCAAAAGGGCTACCGGACGTGTAGAGCAATTGTCGAAAAAGAAATTATAACGGTACACCCGGTTTTGTGGCATAGCATTAACCAGTAGGGCCTGCCATAAATTTTCTTTTTCTATGAATGTTAAGTTGATTATTTGTTCTATCACCTTGCTACCCCGCATCTGGTATTCCACAAGATAATTGAAAAAATCGGTGGTCCCCAGCATGTAATCTGTTTCTCCTTTTGTAAACCGGTAAAGGAAATTCGGCTTTGAGAAGTCGAAAATACCATAATTAAAAATATGGTCAATCCGGTTTGCGGGGTCAGCTATACGGATTGCTGTATGGCCATATACGGTGTACACCTCCTCGTCACTGGGATAGCTGGTTAATATACTTATTTGGGCTTCTTCGCTGAGTTTAACCTGGCCGGCAACAGATAGGGAAATAAAAAGATAGCATAGTAATATCCGGAGGATTTTCATTATAAATTAATTTTAGATATTGCAAAGGTAGGGGTAAATTTTTATCCGGCAATAGTTCATTGGGAACAAACAGCTTGTTAATGTTATTTTGAAATATGATAGCGAATAGAGATTTTTCCTTTCGTTTGTAAAGCTTATGCCCTTTATAGCTAACAAAGCCAGCTGGTAAATGGTATGAAATAGTCGATACCGGGTGTCCGAATAGCTTGGTATACTTCCGGCTTCTACAAGGTGAAGTCCCGGCTTGTAGAAACCAAACTTTCGGAGTGTAGAATCCGGGGGATATAGGATGCACAATCCGGGAGAAAGGAGTGTATAAACCGGGACTTCACCTTGTAGAAGCCGGAAAAACGGTTTTTGTATCCATAAAAATCGGGCAAATGAAGCAATTATAGCCGGAAAAACAGGTAGTTTTCAGGCTGGATGGATAAGAAATCCTACTAATATTTAGTTAACATATTGTAGTAAAAAAGAACTTTCCAGTAAAACTTTATTATTTGCTTTCTACAAGCAAATAACCGCTGGTTGCATTTTGCATATAAAATAACGTTATCGTTTACAAATTGTCCTTTTCCTTTTCCACGAGAAGCGAATATTTACAGGTAAGCTGTCCGACAACCTTATATAATCTGCTCTGAAGGAGTTGAATTATCAAATTATCAAATTGCTATTGATAAAGTATTAATACGGTTGAAAGCCGGACACTTATATAAAAAGGTAGATAAGGAGAAAATATAAAAAAATAGATGTACCAGTTATAGTAAAAACGGAGTAAACCGTTCTGTTTACCTGACTGGCACATCTTATTGACAAATAAACGTTATTTTATCTATCTGTTGAAAAGGGAGACAATCCATAAAAGAACGACTGCACCGATTGTAGACATCAATAATGTACCGACTACGCCATTGACAGCTAGTCCGAGCAAAGAAAAAATCCATCCTCCCAGTAAACTACCAATAATACCTACAATCAGGTTAATAATAAGTCCGAACCCTCTTCCTTTCATGATCTGTCCGGCCAAAAAACCGGCAATGATCCCTATTATAATTGATCCGAGTAATCCCATATTCTGTTAATTTTAAAATTTACGTATTTAGAACAACCGCTGCATTGGGAATGTTTAGTAATAAATTATAAACCTAACTGCAGGTTATCTCATCATTTTTGCTTTTCTTTGTGGAAAATATTTATACACGTGAATCTTATTATTGAACAGGGGAACACATATACGAAAGTAGCTGTTTACGGAAAAGAAAGTTTTGTTACTTCGTTTGTGTATAAAAAATTTGATATCATTGTAGTAGCAGATCTTATGAAGGAATTTTCTTTCACAAATGGTATTTTATCTACTGTAATTAATAAAGACGAAACGCTGATTAATTTTTTAGAGGATTATCTGGATTTTTTCCTGGTTTTGGATGAAACCACTCCCCTACCTATTCAGGTCCGGTATGACACGCCGGGTACATTAGGAAAAGATAGAGTGGCTGCAGCCGTTGGAGCGCATTTTTTGCAACCCGGGAAAGATTTATTGGTAATAGATGCCGGAACTGCAATTACCTATGAGGTAATAGAAGCTCCGGGGATATATATAGGGGGTAATATCTCGCCGGGAATGACAACACGCTTCAAAGCATTAAACCATTTTACAGAAAAGCTGCCATTGGTAGTTGAAAAAGAGGAAATATCTTTTATCGGCCATAGTACGGAAACCGCCATTCAGGCAGGCGTTGTGAATGGGATTATTTATGAAATGGAGGGTTATATTAATGATTTGCGGTTAAAATATCCTGATCTTTTGGTTTTTTTAACAGGTGGCCATTCGTTTTATTTTGAAAGACGATTAAAAAATTCCATCTTTGCAGACATTAATTTAGTGATGACAGGATTAAACAGAATCTTAGAGTATAATGTTGAAAACTGATAAAGTATTAATAATAAGTTTATTAATAGTTGCACAGTTGTCTTTGTGGGCACAAAATAATACAAATTCTCCCTATACCCGTTTTGGTTATGGAGAATTGGCTAATCGTTCATTAGGTGCCGGAAGAGCGATGGGAGGAGTAGGATTCGGTTTACGATCGGCCAAACAGATAAATCCATTGAATCCGGCGTCTTATAGCGCGATAGATTCTTTGACATTTTTATTTGATGTAGGAGTTATCGGACAATTGTCCTGGTATAGCGATAATAATGAGAGCTAGCATAATTTTAATGGAAATATAGATTATATTGCTATGCAATTTCCTATTCATAGGCGGATTGCTCTGAGTATTGGTATGTTACCTTATTCGCATGTAGGTTATAAATTTAGAGAAGGAGTCTATACTGATAGTATACTGACTGGTAGTAGTTTGTATACAGGCTCAGGAGGATTAAACGATTTGTATGAAGGTGTGTCTATAGATATATGGAAGAAGCGTCTTGCCATAGGTGCCAATATCGGTTACTTTTTTGGAACAATAGAACATGTTGGTACACACGCTACTATAGGAACAGGATCATATTTTATTTATAATTCTCAAAAGATAGAGGTTAGGGATATGAAGTTTGATTTTGGATTGCAATATACTCATCCTTTATCACAAAGAAAGAGTCTTACATTAGGATTAGCTTATTCACCGAGAAATACACTCAATACAACAGCGTATGACCGTTCACAAACTCAGACAAGTGATATTGCTAATGTTGGTATTGTAAGTGTATTAAAATCTGATACGATTAAAGGTAATGGATTCGATATTCCTGCTACTTATGGAGTAGGTATTTCGTATACAAACCTGGAAAAATTGACATTAACCGCAGACTTTTTATATGAGAAATGGTCGGATGTAGAATATTTTGAGAAAAAAGGAGATTTTAATGATAGGAAACGGGTCACAACAGGTGTGGAATATACCCCAAACTATCAGCATAAATCTTTCTTAAAACGAATGAAATATCGTGGTGGGTTAAACTACAGTAATTCATATCTTCGAATTGAAGATGGCAATGGTAAAGGATATGGTTACAAAGAATATGGAGCAAGTATTGGTTTTGGATTACCCTTAATAGATAACCGTTCATCACTTAACCTGTCATTTGAATATGTAAAAGTAAAACCGGAAACCAAATGGATGGTAGACGAACAATATTTCCGGTTTACAGTAAATTATGCATTTAACGAGTTTTGGTTCTTTAAAAGAAAAGTTGATTAATTTAAAATAGGAGTTAAATATGAATATCAAGGTGTTATTAGTAGCAGCCGGATGTATGATGGGAACATTCGGTGCTTATGCTCAGAAAGGAGTAGACAATGGTACACAATTTGGATCTGGAGAAGACAGTATCCGTTGTATCACTAACATTAGTTTATTTGTGCCGTATGCAAAAGTCGGAAATTTTCAGGATGCATTAGAGTTCTGGAAGATTGCTTATGAAGAATGTCCTGCAGCCACAAAAGATCTCTATTTGTATGGTGTTCGTATTGTGGGATGGCAGATTGCTAATGAGCAGGATCCTGCTAAAAGAGATGCATTGATTGATGACTTGATGGCTGTGTACGATAAACGTGTCAAATATTTTGGAGATGATGCACGTTATGGAAAAGATTGGATCGTATCCCGTAAAGCGCAGGATTATCTGCAGTATAAAGGTGCTGATAAAATTGATCCTCAATTGATGTATAACTGGTTAGGTGAAGTGGTAAAAGAATATGGTGTAAAGACTGAGCCTTTGGCTGCTTCTTTATATATGTTTGCTTCTCACCAATTATTATTGAAAGATCCTGAAAACTTTAAGCCTCAGTACGTGAATGACTATTTAACTGCTGCAGGTATTCTGGATGAACAATTAAACCAGGCTCAGGAAGGTGGTAATGAAAAGGAAATAATCGCTATAACTACGTATAAGACAGGTATTGATAATGGTTTTGCTACCAGTGGAGCTGCTGACTGTGAAACATTACAGAATATTTATGCAAGCAAGGTAGAAGAAAATAAGGATAACCTGGAATTCCTGAAAGAGACAGTTTCTTTATTGAGACGGATGCGTTGTCAGGAAATTGAAGTTTATTTTGCTGCTGCTAATTATGCACATCGTATTGAGCCAACTGCTGAATCGGCAATCGGTTTGGGAAGACAGGCTGTGAAAGCAGAAGATTTTGATAAAGCAACCCAATATTTTGAAGAGGCTGCAGAATTAGCCACAGAAGATGAAATCAAAGGGGATATTTATTATACATTAGCTTTATTGGCAGCTGGTAAAAATAATTATTCAAGAGCCAGACAATATGCTCAAAGATCTCTTGAAGCAAATCCAAACAATGGTTCGGCTTATCTGCTGATCGGTAAATTATATGCATCAACTGCCAAATCTGTTTATCCTAATGATGCCGTAATGGCAAAAACGGTTTATTATGCCGCTGTGGATAAATTTGAAAGAGCAAGACAGGTTGATTCGGAAGTAGCTGGTGAAGCTAATACGTTGATCAATACTTATCGGTCTTATTTCCCTTCTACTGAAGAGTTATTTATGCACCCTGACCTGGACAAAGGTAAACAAATTACTATCGGTGGATGGATTAATGAGCGTACAACTATAAGATAAATTATGGTATTACACCGTTTTCTTTGTAAAACGAATATAAAAAGCATAACAACTACTTTTGGGGTAGTTGTTATGCTTCTTTTCTTTATGATTTCCTGCGGTGGGAATAATAAGGAGGTAGTAGAAGTGGAATTTGATCCGGAAGCTACTTACACGATGAAAACAACGGATGTTGCTACCCTTATCTCCGATTCAGGTATTACCCGTTACCGGCTTATTGCTGATGAATGGTTGATATTTGGTAAAGCAACAGAACCTTACTGGTACTTTCCCGAAGGAATTTACGTAGAAAAATTTGATACCCTTTTTGTAGCGGAGGGGAGTATAAAAGCAGATACGGCTTACTATTTTACCAGAAAAGAGCTTTGGGAGCTGATTGGAAATGTAGAGATTAAAAGCTTGCAGGGTGAAAATTTTCAGACTTCTCATCTTTTTTGGGATCAGAAGGAAGAAAAGATGTATTCGGATAAGTTTATCCGTATAGAGCAGGAAGATAAAATTATTACCGGGATCGGTTTTGAATCTAACCAGGATATGAGCCGCTATAAGATTTTCCGGTCGCAGGGAACTTTTCCTGTTACTGATACAGCTCCTGTCCGGGCAGATTCGGCAGAAATCAACACTACACCAGGGGATACAACTATAATTCAATAAGATGAATTTACTTCCTTATATATTACTTACGCTGGCTCTTTCCGGTTTCTTCTCGGGAATGGAAATTGCTTTTATTTCCTCTAATAAATTACGCCACGAATTAGATAAAAAAAGAAAAAATATAACCGGTAAAATAATGGATATCTTTTACCGGAATCCAAACCAGTTTATCTCTACGATGTTAGTGGGGAATAATGTAGCATTGGTTGCTTATGGGTTACAGATGGCTATTCTTTTAGAACCCTGGATTGCCCGGCTGGTGGGAAATGAAGCTTTAATTGTTCTTATACAATCGATTATTTCAACTTTGCTGATTTTATTTACCGGGGAATTTATCCCTAAGACAATATTTAAAGTTAATCCGAATTTCTTTTTAAATGTTTTCGCTGTCCCCCTGCTGTTTTTCTATATTCTTTTATATCCTATTTCTAAAATAGCCTCCTTTTTATCTTTTATACTGTTGCGCTTATTGGGAGTGAAAAATGTTTCCGGTTCGTCAGGGCAGGTATTGGGTAGAGTAGACCTCGACTATTTTATTCAGCAAAGTATAGAAGATGCTTCTGAAAACTCTGATATGGATACGGAAGTCAAAATATTTCAGAATGCACTTGATTTTTCCAAGGTGCGCTTGCGTGATTGCATTGTGCCACGTACGGAAATAGTTGCCTGTGATAAAGAGGCTACGGTAGAAGAATTAAAGTCCAAATTCATAGAAACAGGACTTTCGAAAATATTAGTATATAATGAAAATATAGATGATATAATAGGTTATATTCATTCATCGGAGTTGTTTAAAAATCCTGCTGATTGGACGCAAAGTATAAATCCGGTTTCTATTGTTCCGGAAACAATGGCTGCCAATAAACTGATGAAAGTGCTGATGCAGGATAAGAAAAGTATTGCTGTGGTAGTAGATGAGTTCGGAGGTACGGCGGGTATCGTAGCATTGGAAGACCTGGTGGAAGAAATATTTGGAGAAATAGAGGATGAGCATGATACCCGTTCGCATGTGGCGAAACAAGTAGGTGAGGATGAATATTTATTATCTGGTCGTATGGAGATCGACACGATTAATGATATGTTCGGACTTGATATACCTGAAGCGGATGATTATGTGACAATTGCGGGTTTTATCCTGCATTTTTATCAAAAGTTTCCAAAATTGAATGAAGCTGTTGTGATAGAGAAATATACATTTAAGATTATAAAGGTTACTGCTACTAAAATAGAACTGGTGCGAATGAAGGTGAACAGTTAATAAAAAAAAACTAAATGAAAAAGATGCAGTAAATCCTTTTTTTTCGTATCTTCGTGCCCTTAAATAAGAATACAAACTTTAAAAATATAAATGAAGATAAATGGCTACGCTGGAAAAAATTAGAAACAAAGCAGGCTTGCTGATACTCGTAGTGGGTGTTGCGTTGTTTGCTTTTATTATTGGTGACTTTTTAAATTCAGGCTCTACCTATTTCAGACAAACACAGGAGGAGGTAGCAAAGGTTGACGGAGAAGTGATAAACATTCAGGATTATCAGGAAAGAGTAGATGAGATGGCTGAAATGTATAAGATGCAGTCGGGTGCCTCTAGCTTGCCGGAAGAATATATGAATCAGATCCGCCAATCAGTTTTTGATGCTATGGTGCAGGAGATCGTGGTGGACGAAGCTACTTCTAAGCTGGGTATCCAGGTAAGTCCGGAAGAGCTGTTTGATATGGTTCAGGGAGAGAATATTTCTCCTATGATTCAGCAAATGCCTATGTTTGCCAATCCACAAACAGGCACATTTGATAAGATGGCTTTGCTGAACTTCCTGAAGGCTATTAATGATGATAATATTGCTTCTTATCCGGCAGACCAGCAGATGCAGTTGATCCAGGCACGTAACTTCTGGTTGTTCTGGGAAAAAAATATTAAACGCCAGCGCCTGGAACAAAAATATACAGCCTTATTAGCTAAAGCGGTTTCAGCAAATGCACTGGATGCGAAAGATGCTTTCAATGATTCGGCAGAAAGCTTGGATATTGCCTATACTATGCAGGCTTATTCTACTATTCCCGATTCACTGATTGATGTTAGTAAAAGCGAGATTGAAAAGCTTTACAACCAACGTAAAGAGTCTTTTAAACAGAAAGAGGGAAAAGTAATCAGATATATTGCAGTGGATATTCGTCCCAGCCAGGCTGATTATGATAAAGTAAGTGGTAATATTGAATCGTTGAAAGAGGAGTTTGTTACCTCTTCGAATGTGACTGATCTGGTAAGTGAAAATTCTGAAATCCCTTATTTAGATGTCTATTTTTCAAGTGAGGCTTTTGACCCTGAATTAAGACAATTTGCAACTACCTCGGAAATTGGTCAGGTATATGGACCAATCTTCGAAGATGATAAATACAGGATGTTTAAGTTAATCGATAAAAAGATTGCTCCGGATTCTGTTAAGGTAAGCCATATTATTGTTACCGGTGAGTCTGTTGCGGATAGCTTGTTAAATGTACTAAAAGGAGGAAGCGACTTTGCTGAAGTTGCTGCTGCAAACTCAATGGACCAGACGGCTGCCAATGGTGGTGAGTTAGGTTGGTTTACTGAAATAAGTGCTTTGCAGGTTTTAAATGAAGATTTTAAAAATGCAATTTTCTCTGCCGGGTTGAATGAGGTAGTAAAAGTAAATTCAATGTATGGAGTTCATCTTGTAAAAGTAACGGAAAAGACAGCAAATATTAGCAAATATAAAGTGGCTGATATTGATATGTCTGTAACGCCAAGTTCAAAAACCTACAGCGATATTTATAATAATCTGAACCAGTTTATTTCTGCTAATAATACAGTTGCGAAAATGGAAGCTGCTGCTTCTGATGCCGGTTATGTATTAACTCCGGAATTCACTGTTACTACAACAGACCAGATATTAGGTTCAATTCCCAACTCACGCCAGGTAATTCACTGGGCATTCCAGCATAATAAAGGCAGTGTTTCTGAGATTTTTGAGTGTGATGATAAATTTGTAGTTGCCGCAGTAGAAGGAACTATTCCGGAAGGTTATCGTTCATTAGCTTCTGTAACTCCTGCGCTGAGATCGGAATTGATCTCCCAGAAGAAGGGTGAAAAAATTGTGAATGATCTGAAAGCTAAAAATCTTTCTTTTTTGGAAGATTATGCACAAGCAATGGGTGCAACAGTTGATTCCGTAAAATTTGTAAGCTTTAATACACGCCGTATTTCGGGTATTGGCATTGAACCTAAGGTAAATGCTGTAGCTTCTTTGACTGCCGAAAACCAGCTAGGTGGACCTGTGGCAGGTAATAATGGAGTATATGTGCTGAAAGTTTACAATAAAAACAAAGAGAATAAAGAATTTAATGAAGCGGATGAGGTGCGTGCTCTGGATGCAACCAATGCTTATAGATTCGGGTTCCAGGCTATTCAGTCATTAGTAGATAAAGCAGATGTAGAAGATTATCGGATACGTTTTTATTAATATTGCATCTGGTAAATATCAATAAGAGTTATTAAGCCGGCAGACTTATAAAAAGTCCGCCGGCTTTTTTATCTTTGTGTTTTTAATGAAAGAAAAACAATAGATGAGTAAAAAAATATCGTTGTTGGGGATGACTCTGGAAGAGTTACAGAAAGTTGCTGATCAAACCGGTTTGCCAGGTTTTGCAGCCAGACAAATGGCCGACTGGATTTATAAAAAGAAGGTGACAAGCATAGCGGATATGACAAATATAGCTGCTGCGAAACGTGCTCTGCTGGAGGAAAAATATACGATAGGCACATGTTTACCTGTAGAGAAGCAGGTTTCACAGGATGGTACTATCAAATATCTTTTTTCTGCAGGCGGTAACAGTTTTATAGAGACCGTTTATATTCCTACTCCGGAGCGGGCAACCCTTTGTGTTTCTTCTCAGATAGGCTGTAAGATGAGTTGTCTTTTTTGCATGACCGGCCGGCAAGGATTTACAGCGAATTTGACGGCAACTGAGATTATGAACCAAATCCAGTCTATTCCGGAAAGCGACAAATTGACTAATATCGTTTTTATGGGAATGGGAGAACCTTTGGATAATACAAAAGAGGTATTCAAAGCATTAGATATTCTAACCTCTTCGTATGGGTATGGATGGAGTCCTAAAAGAATCACGGTTTCTACTATTGGAGTAATGAAAGGGCTCCGGCGTTTTTTGGATGAGAGCGACTGCCATTTGGCTGTAAGTATTCATTCTCCTTATCCGGAGGAACGTTTTTCTATTATGCCGGTAGAAAAAGCTTATCCTATATATGATGTAATAAAACTAATTCGCGAATATGATTTTACTCACCAGCGCAGAGTATCATTTGAATATATTGTTTTCAAAGACCTGAATGATTCTCCCCAGCATGCCAGGGCATTGGCCGGCTTATTACAAGGTCTTTCCTGTCGGGTTAATTTAATACGTTTTCATGCTATACCCGACTCCCCGTTTGAAAGCTCTGATATAACACGTATGGAAAATTTTAAGAGTGTACTTAATTCAAAAGGTATTATATGTACCATCCGGAGCTCCAGAGGGGAAGATATTTTTGCAGCCTGTGGCATGCTTTCTACTGAAGAGAAAGAGAAGACTGATAAAAAATGATTTTATATAAAAAGGACTATATTTGTATATTTAAAAGCTTAAAGATATGAAAACACATTTTCTAATTATTAGCAATTTATTAATGCTTCTATTTATATGTTCCTGTAATTCTAGCCCGGTAATGACAAGGGCAACAGGGCTTGCAAATGAGATTGTTGTAGTGATGGATAAGGAGGATTGGGAAAGCAATGCCGGAATAGCTGTAAAATCAGAATTGGAAACTCCGGTTCCGGGACTTCCTCAGGTAGAACCATCTTTAAAAATCACTTATGTAACACCTAAAGATTTTAATGGTTTACTTACATATGTAAGAAATATTCTGGTTGTACAGATAAATGAGTCTATGTACACAAAAGTATCTGTAAAAACAGAATTTAACCGGTGGGCTAACGGCCAGGCAGTTGTTACCTTAAATGCTCCGGATCATTTAAGTTTATCCGAATATATGGATACCCATCGGGAAGTAATTGTAAACTTTTTTGTACAGGTAGAACGTAACCGGACGTTGGAGCAATTAGAGAAAAACTATAGTACCCTTGTGCGGGATATTTTGAGAGAAAAATATGATATATTACTGAATGCTCCTGCAGACATGACCTATTACCGTGATTCAACAGATTTTTTCTGGGCTTCTAATAATGCCAATACCGGTCGTACTGATCTGGTTGTCTATACTTTTCCCTATACTGATCCGAATACTTTTACAGAGGAATATTTGGTCGCCAAGCGGGATTCTTTCCTGAAAAAGAATTTACCGGGCGCATTCCCTGATTCTTATATGACAACCGAGTCGCGGTTTGGTCTTACCTATACACCGCTTACAGTTAGAGGTAAATATTGTGGTGAATTACGTGGACTGTGGAAAATGGTTGGCGATATGATGGGAGGACCCTTCGTAAGCCATATTCGTTTAGATGAAGAAAATAATAGGGTAGTAGTAGTGGAAGGGTTCGTTTTCGCTCCGGAAACAAATAAACGGAACTTTATTCGACGTATAGAAGCTGCCTTATATACTTTAAGGCTACCGGGAGAATTTGATAAACCGGTTAATCCTAATGAAAAATCAGATATATAATAAAACAAAATGATTATCCGCATAATGTCCTATTATAAATTCTGGATTTGAAGTC
>JAJPZJ010000119.1 GCA_021204405.1 Tannerellaceae bacterium
TCCGACTTCAAATCCAGAATTTATAATAGGACATTATGCGGATAATCATTAATATAATACTACAAATGATGAAGAAATCTGTTTTATTCGTTGCTGCTACCCTGGTGCTTAACACATTAGGTATGGATGCACAACAAGTAAATAAAAAAGATCCGCAGGTGAAGAAGCGTATAGAAAAGCTGATCAAACGGATGACACTGGAAGAGAAAGTGAGTTTATTACATGGTAACTCCAAATTCTATGTAGAGGCTATCCCCCGGCTGGGTATTCCTGAGTGGGCACTTTCTGACGGCCCTCACGGCGTGCGTGCCGAGATCAACCGCCACGACTGGGCCTATGCCGGCTGGACAAACGACTCGGCAACCTATTTCCCTACCGGCACAGCGTTTGCCGCTGCCTGGAACCCCGGCCTGGCTTACCGCCGTGGCGAGGTATTGGGAGAAGAAGCCCGCTTCCGTGGAAAAGATGTGTTATTAGGCCCCGGTGTGAATATTATCCGCAGCCCGCTGAACGGACGTAACTTTGAATACATGAGTGAAGACCCGTTCCTGAATGCGAAACTGACCGTACCCTATATCCAAGGGCTACAGTCGCGCGATGTGGCTGCCAGTGTAAAACATTATGCCCTGAATAACCAGGAAACCGAACGTACTACCATTGATGTATATGCTTCTGAGCGGGCTTTGCGTGAGATCTACCTGCCCCCCTTTAAAGCGGCTGTGGAAGAAGGAGGTGCCTTAACTGTTATGTGTGCCTATAACAAATTCCGGGGCGAGTTCTGCTCGGAAAACCATTACCTGGTACGCGATATCCTGAAAGGAGAATGGGGATTTGACGGTGTATACATGACCGACTGGAATGCTGCCCACAGTACCGTAGGTTTGGCAATGAACGGGCTCGACCTGGAAATGGGTACCGATAAAGCCGATTATAATGACTGGTTCTATGCCAAACCACTTATTGAAGCGGTACAGAATGGAGAAGTACCTGAAAGTGTTGTCGACGAGATGGTAGGGAATGTATTACGTGTCATGATCCGTACCAATGTATTAGACCCCAAAAAACGTTTTAGTAATGCCAGCATGAATACACCGGAACACCAGTATGAAGCATACCGTTCGGCCGTAGAAGCAGTGGTATTGCTTAAAAATGAGAACAATGTACTACCGATTAATATAGACCAGATTAAATCGGTGGCTATTATTGGCGACAATGCTACCCGCCGGCACTCGGACGGCGGACTAAGTTCTGAGATCAAAGCGCTGTACGAAGTTACTCCGCTGGAAGCCTTTCAGAAGAAATATGGTGATAAAGTAGAGATCAACTATGCATTGGGTTATGAAAAATTATCCACTTTCGTTGAAGGAGCTAATAACGGACAGAGTGCCGGTTACTTTACCGATGGGGGTGGACTGGACGAAAAAGTACTGGATGAAGCAATTGAAGCTGCCCGCAAATCGGACGTAGCCATTATCTTCTGTGGCCTGAACCACGATTATGATACCGAATCGGCCGACAAACAATACATGCAGTTGCCTTACGGGCAGACTGAACTGATTGCTGAAATATCCAAAGTAAACCCCAATACGGTAGTCGTTGTCATTGCCGGTTCGCCGGTTGACCTGGTAGCCCCTTCGATCTGTGCGCCTGCTATTGTATGGGGATGGTTTAACGGAATGGAGGCCGGTAACGCCTTTGCCGATATCCTGACCGGTAAAGAGAACCCTTCGGGCAAAATGCCTTTTACACTGGCTTATTCGCTGGATCAATATCCTGCCCATGCATTTAACAACTATCCGGGCCGTAAGGGTGTGGTTAATTACGATGAAGGTATATTGGTAGGATACCGTTGGTTTGATACCAAAAAACAGCCGGTGGTGTATCCGTTTGGCCATGGCCTTTCCTATACAACGTTTGAATACGGACAGTTGTCTACCGACAAACAGGTATATGGAACAGACGATGTGGTAAAGGTTTCCTTTACACTGACCAATACCGGCAGCCGGCAGGGGGGTGAAGTCGCCCAGTTATATGTAAGCGATGTAGAATCGTCGGTATGCCGTCCGTCTAAAGAGCTGAAAGGTTTCGACAAAGTATTCCTGGAACCCGGCGAAACCCGGACAGTAGAGATTTCCGTACCAGTTTCCGAACTGGCTTTCTACGACGAAACACAACGTAAATTTGTGGTAGAACCGGGCGAGTTCCAATTCCATATTGCAGCTTCTGCCGGTGATATTAAAAATACTGTTTCTATACAGGTTCAATAGGTAATATAGTTTTTGAGGAGGTTTTATGAATCCCCTTTCCGGCTTGTTCCGGAGAGGGGATTTTTTTTAGCCATCGATGAACGATGAATTTGATAGCCAATAGAATTGATGAACAATAGAATTGATGGTAGATAGGGTTGATAACTGGTAGATTTAATGACTAGTAGATTTTTGAGTCCTGAAAGGATGGTATATCCTAGCCCAGGGCGTTGCCCAGTCATAGCCGAAAGATTTTAAATATGAATAATAATTTGATTATCACAACTGTAAGACGTAAAAACAAACCGATTCAGTTCCCCGCAAAGGCGGGGACCGCACCAGCACAGGCCGAAAACCATCTTTTTTGTATTTGAAACGGTAACTTCTTTTGCGGTCCCCGCCTTCGCGGGAAACTGGCAGCATTCTAATTTATAAGTCTTTACATACCTGAAAAATCTTCCGGCCACGATTGGGCAACGCCCTCTGGGTAGTAGGAATATAATAATGTCGGAGTGCTTACAGTACTCAAAAAAAAGATTAATATTAACCACCCAGCACTGCGTACTGAGCTGGATTATACCGTCCTTACAGGACTCAAAAACCTACTGGTTATTACTGATTTATTAACTAACCCTTAATGATAATCCCTAATAACCGTGCTAACTTTATGGCTTGTAGGGAGATAACGACTCTATGGCTTGTAGGGAGGTAACGACCGTTCCTTTTAGCTCATGGCCATTCAGCCGGATACCCTCTATCCGGCAACTGGTCAGGTCGATCCCTTTTAAGGATGTTTGATAAAATTCGGTTTCCTGCAAGACACAGTTTTGAAATTCCACATGGCTTAGCCGGCAAGTATCGAATGCCGATCCTTTGAGATTGCAATTTTCCAGTTGCGCGTGATAAAACCGGCAGGTGGGGAAAAGCGTGTATAGTCCCTGGCAATCTTTAAATGTAATATGGTTGAAGGTGGCTGCCGTAAAGTTGGTTCCGGTAAGGCGGCAGTTAATAAAACGGACCCGGTTAAAACTACTTTCTGATAGGTTCAGGTTAGACAGATCGCAATTATGGAAAACAATATCACAGAATTGCGACCTGCGCAGGTCACTGGCCGCTAGGTTACAGTTTTCAAATGAGCAGGCTGTAAAGGATAATTTATGCCTGGTTACAGGTTCCTGTATTAGATTTTGGAATAGGATCTCCTCTATATCGCCGGTTGTATTAACGAAGTCGAAATCATTGATTGTTTCACGAAACGAGCGGGGTAGTTGGGGAGATGTTATTTTCATATAATAGGAATTTATTCGTAGTTAGTCATATAAATTAAATAAAAATACACAACCTAAAGAAACAATACGGATAGATTATACTTTCACACAAGATGTTTTTATTGGATGGATAAGTCCTATATATGGGTTTGTTTAAACAGAGCGGATATCT
The DNA here is from genome assembly GCA_021204405.1 of Tannerellaceae bacterium. Taxonomy (GTDB): domain Bacteria; phylum Bacteroidota; class Bacteroidia; order Bacteroidales; family Tannerellaceae; genus JAJPZJ01. The sequence goes on from JAJPZJ010000119.1 coordinate 3,687, forward strand.
TGTAGCATATTGTACTTTTATTATTAATGTTTTACATATTAATATATGATGTAATAAATAAATTATTTAATAGGTTCAAAATGGTAATGAATTAATATTTAATTTATTAATAGTATTTTCAGAAGTTTTTTGTTCTGTTTTAGCTTACTTTTATTATTAATTATGTTTGCTTATATACAATTTGTATTATTATAAATGGTGGTATGTATTTATTCTTTCATATTAATTCCTATTTTTATCAGCAATAACCATTGTTAAACTAAAAGCTACTGAAATGAAAAAGAGAATTTTACCTATTATCGTACTTTTTATTATTGTTGCTGGTACTTTCCTGGTCTGGTTTTTCCTGCCCTCCAACTACTATATCCGCCAGGTATTGAAGCATGGAGCTGCAAAGATTGACGATTACACCTATTTTGAGAATAGAGTAGTAGAAGCGAAGGCTCCAAAACCGTGGGAGTTTTCAGACCAATACAATGACTACTCGCTTCCGGAACAATATCTACCCACATTTGAAGAACTGGAAACAGTTGCCTACCTTATTATTAAAGACTCTACTATTTTGTTTGAACAGTATTGGGATGGATATTCCGAAACATCCTGGTCGAATTCTTTCTCAACTGCAAAAAGTATTGTATCGCTTGCAGTAGGATGTGCCCTCGACGAAGGACTCATTCAAAGTGTGAACCAACCGGTGTCTGATTTCTTTCCCGAATTTCCCGGGTATGATGGAAAAGTACTGACAGTATGCCACCTACTTACCATGAGTGCCGGTTTTGACTTTGACGAGCAGTCGTATGGTAAAATAATTGCTCCGGTTAATAAACTGTATTATGGTAACCGGTTGTTAAAAGATGTACTTGCCGTCAAAGAGATAGAAGAACCTGGCGTATATTTTGAGTACCAGAGTATTACTATCCAGTTACTTTCTTTTATCGTAGAACAGGTAACGAATGAATCCATTTCATCGTATGTATCCCGCAAACTATGGACACCCATGAACGCAGAAGAAAATGCCCTCTGGAGCCTGGATAAAAAAGATGGAGTAGAAAAGGCCTTTTGTTGTTTTAATACCAATGCCCGCGACTTTGCCCGTGTAGGACAGCTACTTTTAAATAAAGGCGAATGGGGTGGAAAACAACTGGTTTCCGCGAAAGTTATCTCGCAGCCGCCTTACAGCCGGATACCACCCTTACGAATAAAGTATACCAGGACCAGAATCATCAATACGGATATCAGTTCTGGTACCTTACTTATGAAGGAGTTGAAGTAAACTATGCGCGAGGCGTGTTGGGCCAATATATTTTCGCTATACCCGAAAAAAATGCGGTGGTTGTACGGTTGGGGCGTAACAGGTTTGAAACCTTCACCGCACAACATTATCCGGAAGATATAGATACCTGGCTGGGGGCTGCTTTTGAGATCCTCCGTTTGTCAGAGAATTAATTTGCCTTTACCAATAACCCCACTGGGTTCAAATGTGAATCATAGATTGGCTTTAGCCAATAACTACGGGTAGTATCAAGTCGTGTTCAGAAGATTTTACAGAAAAAGGAAATAGTTGTATAACAATATTTTATCTGTTCCCCGCGAAGGCGGGGACCTAAGGTCTTTTATTTTTTATTGTTTAGCATTTTTGATAATCTATGGATTAACTATGCTAAAATCTTCTGAACACCACTAGGTGTTATCCGGGATTATTGGCTAAGGCCAATCTATGATTCACCTGCCAGTCCTCCGGACTTTTTTATTTTCAAATGGAGATTTACCGGCCGGGTAAATTGGCGGAAGTTCTTTGTTGCCTGGATTTTTCTTTTACCAATACATATTTAACGGTAGAACCATCTGCCGGCGGATTTTCAACCTCTTCTGTGCGTACTTCCAATACATATTCATAACCGGGGACGTAATCGAACCCTTCGATTCCCTGATAAATATATTCCCATTCTGTTTCTCCCGGCGTTTTTACCAGTAAACACTTTTGTGGCATAACACCGGTACAATCAGCCATTTCCGAGGCTACTATCCAGGTTTCGGTCTCCTGTGTTGTGATACAACTTCCCAGCAGGAGGATACAGGCAAACATGTTGATAATCAATTTATACATAGATATAACGTTTTATGATAATGAGTTTTCTGCTTTGAAGTTATAGTAACTTATGAGAATAACAAGAGGGTATAGAAATAGGTTTTTATCCGAAATATATTTTAAAGCGTGTCCAGCCGGCTTTCGTAGTAAGGCTGAAACGGAAATGGTATTTTACCAAAATGATTATCCGCATAATGTCCGTTGATTTATTGAACATCATATGAATGT
>JAJPZJ010000126.1 GCA_021204405.1 Tannerellaceae bacterium
GGTTATTTTCCACCTGTAGCCGCTTGATTTCACTGCCGCTTAATCCGGTAAGCTGCCTGCCCAGGATATCTATATTGGATAAAGTAAGTGTAGTATCAACCGGGGTTTGTGCATAAATACCTGTAGTGGTTAAGGAAAGGATTACGAGGATAATTTCCTTGATTTTCATACGGTTTCTTATTAGTCGTTTTTTATTCGTAAAGTAAATGTACAAAAAAGTCTGTATGCAAATTACATACAGACTCTCCCAAGCGTTTCATCAGAAGAGATTATTCAACCGGAGCAACTTCTGCAGTAGCAGTAGAGTCGGCCGGCGCAATTTCTTCTTCTGAAATTTCTTCAGGTACTTCGGCGATAACAACTTCTTCAACAACTACATCGTTGTTATCTGCAACATTTTCAGCAGGTTTGTTACCACATGAAGTAAAGCCTACGGCTGCAATCATAGCAGCAAAAGCAACTAACTTTTTCATTTTATCTAGAATTTTAAAACGGTGTATAACTATAATTCTCTTGTAAAAACATTACAAATATATACATTTCTTAGATATGTTGTATAACATATCGGGCTTTTTTGATGAATAATAAGTAAAAAAGCTATTGGTAAGCTGTTAATCAAAGATTCCTGAAGTAGGGCAAAGTAGTTCCCCGCGAAGGCGGGGATCGCATCAGCACGGACTATAAGCGTATATTTTATAACTAAAATGGAGCGTTTTAGTGCGGTCCCCGCCTGCGCGGGGAACTGTTTACTTTTTTATGCTACCATCATATTTGCACAGTCTACGCTTTATTTAATAATTATTATACAAATACCGCTTAATACTCTTCTTGGGGGTCTTTTCGAACTCATTCGGATACAATTGGATCTGGTGTACTGCCTCGAAAGGGGCCAGGAGTTTGTTCAGTTCTTTCCGGTTTTGTTCCATAATAACCAGCAGGTCGGAGTGGGAAATACCTGTATGGTCTACCGTATCGTAGTCGGGGTAAACCAGTCCTACCAGTTTGCCGTTCTTTTCAACCACCAGGCTCTCCATTACGAAGGGCAGGCTGTTGAGTTTGGATTCAATCTCTTCCGGATAGATGTTCTGGCCGCTGGCACTCAGGATTATGGTCTTGCTCCTGCCACGGATAAAGATATGATTGTCATTATCGAGTGTACCCAGGTCGCCGGTATGTAACCAGCCATCATCAGTAAATGCGCTTTTGGTCGCTTCTGTGTTCTTATAATAGCCTTTCATCACATTTTCGCCCCGCACCTGGATTTCGCCTACCTCGTTGTAAGGATCATTGGAATCTATACGGACCTCCATAATGCCTTTCAGGGGCTGGCCGCATGAGCCCGGCACATATTCCCGGCAATTGTCATAACTAATCAGCGGGCCACATTCGGTCATGCCATACCCTATGGTGAAAGGAAATTTAATTTTATAAAGGAAATCGGTTACCTCCTGGTTCATGGCTACACCTCCTACAATCACTTCGCGGAACTCTCCCCCAAAAGCTTCTACTAGCTTTTTACGGATCTGTGCATAGATGCGTGTATCCAGTAAAGGTAAGTTCAGTGCCAGTTTGATGGTACGTTTGTTCAGTTGCGGAAGGATCATCTTTTTATAGATCTTCTCCATAATAAGCGGGACGGTAAGGATCAGGTTGGGTTTGATCTCTTTAAATGCTTTCAGTAGTATTTTAGGCGAAGGAACCTTGTCCAACATATATACATGTGTACCTACCGACATAGGAACCAGAAAGTTGAACGCACAGCTATAAGCATGTGCCAGCGGAAGGAAACATAACTCGCGGTCGCCCCGGTACAACAGTCCCAACGTATGGGCATAGGTCACATTCCCGGCCAGGTTATTGCCTGTAAGCATAACTCCTTTACTGAACCCGGTGGTTCCGGAGGTATAGTTAAGCAATACCACTTTACCATTGCTTACATCAGCATATTTAATATCATTGGGAGTAAACCCTTTCGGATATTTGTCGTTAAACTTTTTATCCAGCGACAGCATAATTTTCTGGATATGTTGTCCGTCACGCTGATGGACACACCGGTAGTCGGTAAGCGAGAAAATACCCCGCAGGTCTTTGATCTTATCTTCGTCGAGGCTATCCCAGATCCGGTCGGACACAAACAAAAGTACTGATTCCGAATGGTTGATAATATGATGGATGTCGTTGGGGTTAAAATCTTGCAGGATCGGTACGATCACCGCCCCATAGGTCATCACAGCCATGTATACGATACACCAGCGGACGCTGTCTTTCCCTACCAGTGCGATCTTATCACCCGGCTTTACCTGGCATTCTTTGAACAGGATATGCAAACGGGCAATCTCGGCTGCCACCTGCTCAAAAGTAAATGTCTGGTTTTTACTGTAATCAGTAAGGGCCGGCAGCTCCCAGTTCTCTTTGAAGCTGTTCTCATATATCTTGATAAAATTCTCTTTAATCATAGCACAAAATCGTCTAATTTGTGCAAAAATACTTACAATCGTGCAGATATACAATTAAAAAGAGGGTTAACTTCCTGCCTTTATGTAACTTTGTACCGTAATTTAGTAAAGAATGATAGATAGATCCGTATTTGAAAATAAGATAGCCGCTTATTACACATTGGGGTGTAAACTTAACTTTGCCGAGACTTCAACAATTGGAAAAATGTTAGCTGAACAGGGAGTTCGGAAAGCCCGTAAAGGGGAAAGAGCAGATGTTTGCGTAGTAAATACCTGCTCGGTTACCGAACTGGCTGATAAGAAGTGCCGGCAGGCCATCCGGAAGATCGGGAAACAACATCCGGAGGCTTTTATTGTGGTGACAGGATGTTATGCCCAGTTAAAGCCGGAAGAGGTGGCAGATATTGAGGGAGTTAACCTGGTGCTGGGAGCGGAGCAGAAACTGGATATCCTGCAATACCTGGATACATTAGATAAAAAAAAGGAAAAAGGGGCGGTGATCGCTTCCAAAACAAAAGATATACAAACCTTTTTGCCTTCCTGCTCAACAGACGACCGTACCCGCCACTTCCTGAAGGTGCAAGATGGATGCGACTATTATTGCTCCTATTGTACGATTCCTTTTGCGCGCGGAAGGAGCCGGAACGGCTCTATAGCCAGCCTGGTACAACAGGCGGAAGAAGTGGTACGTACCGGAGGGAAAGAAATTGTACTTACCGGAGTGAATATCGGTGACTTCGGGAAAAGCACGGGTGAAACATTCTTTGACCTGGTAAAGGCATTGAATGAGGTGGAAGGAATTGTCCGTTACCGGATCTCTTCCATAGAACCCAACCTGATTACAGACGAGATTATCCGTTTTGTAGCATCCGGCACCCGCTTTGTCCCCCATTTCCATATCCCTTTGCAGAGTGGTAGCAATGAGGTTTTGAAGTTAATGCGCAGGCGGTATGATACCGCTTTGTTCCGTGATAAAATAGAGCGGATAAAAGAATTGATACCCGATGCGTTTATCGGTGTAGATGTGATTGTGGGTACACGGGGAGAAACCGACGAATTTTTCAACGAGGCGAAGGCATTTATAGAAAGCCTGGATATCAGCCAGCTCCATGTATTCAGCTATTCGGAACGCCCCGGCACACAGGCCCTTAACATAGACCATGTGGTCGACCCCAAAACCAAACATGCCCGTAGCCAGGCCCTGCTGGATATTTCCGACCGGAAGCTACATGCTTTCTACGAAAGATATATAGGTAAAGAGGCGCTGGTTTTATTTGAACATACCGGCAAAGGGGGTAAAATGTATGGTTTCACAGAGAATTATATTAAAGTAGAAGCCGGTTATAACAGTGCGCTGGTCAATCAGGTATGCCGGGTTATACCCGGTGGCTGGAATGAAGACCGGACTGCATTACAGGTTGAACCAATAATTTAAAATATGCTTGGTAATATTGGATATGGTTTGCTTTTTATATGGGTAAAGTTACATGCGCTTTTACCCCTGAAAGTATTGTATGTGTTGTCGGATATCTTATATGTGATCATTTATAAGGTAATCCGGTACCGTAGGAAAGTGATACGTAAAAACCTGGTAAATTCTTTTCCGCACAAGTCGGCCATCGATATTGTGCGGATCGAAAAGGCTTTTTACCATCACTTTACCGACTATATTGTGGAGACGATCAAACTGGCCCATATTTCTGAAGAAGAGATAAGTAAACGGGCCTATGTGAAAAATCCCGAACTGGCTGTTAAGTTGCAGCAGGAGGGACATCCTTGTATTGTCATATTGATGGGGCATTATGGTAACTGGGAGTGGTTTAGTTCGGCCGGACTGGTGTTGCCCACTTTCCAGATCTACCAGATCTACCGTCCGTTGTCCAATAAAGCGTTTGATCGGTTGTTTATCTATCTGCGTACCCGGTTCAAATCTGTGGGGATGCGTAAGAATAATACGGTAAGGGAGGTATTCCAACTGAGTAAAAACAAAGTGGATAGTCTGGTGATCTTTATCGCCGACCAAACCCCAAATAAAACCAACCTGAATTACTGGACCACTTTCCTGAACCAGGATACAGCTATTTTTAACGGTCCTGAACGGATTGCCCGCAAGCAGAAGCTACCGGTTATTTTCCTGGATGTAAGGAAAGTAAAACGGGGATATTATACCGTAGAGCTTAAACTACTGACAGAAAATGCCGGCAATACGGCGGAAAATGAGATAACCGAACGGTATGCACGCTTAATGGAAGAATCCATTGAACGTAACCCTGCTTATTGGCTGTGGACACATAACCGCTGGAAATATAAGCGGGAAGATGCTATATGAAAAGAGTTGCTATTATTATACTTAACTGGAATGGCAGGGAACTGATGGAAAAGTTCCTGCCCTCGGTGATTGCCCATTCGCCTGACGAGCTGGCGGATGTGATTGTTGCCGATAATGGGTCGGCCGACGATTCGCTGGCCATGTTAAACAGTAAGTTCCCTTCCGTAAAGCAGCTCGTCCTCGACCGTAATTATGGTTTTGCAGAAGGATACAACCGGGCCATTGCGCAGGTAGACCATGAGTTTGTGGTACTGCTTAATAGCGATGTAGAGGTTACGCCGGGATGGTTGATTGCTCCGCTGGCTATGCTGGATGCAGACCAGGAGGTAGCAGCTATCCAGCCTAAAATATTAGCCTGGCATCATAAAGGTTCTTTTGAATATGCCGGGGCTGCCGGGGGATATATGGATTACCTGGGATATCCTTATTGCCGCGGACGTATTTTTGATGTAATAGAGCCCGACCGGGGACAGTACAATACGATTAAAGATATATTATGGGCCAGCGGTGCCTGTTTGTTTATCCGTACTCAGGTATATAAAGAAAATGGTGGACTGGACAGGGGTTTTTTTGCACATCAGGAAGAGATTGATATGTGCTGGCGCCTGCGGTCGCGGGGATACCGTATCCAATGTGTGCCCCAATCAACCGTTTACCATGTAGGAGGAGGTACCCTGAATACCGAAAGTCCCCGGAAAACCTTCCTGAATTTCCGGAATAACCTGTTGATGTTATATAAAAACCTGGCGCCTGAGCGACTGAATAGCGTGATGTTTGCCCGCTTTTTCCTGGATTACCTGGCGGCCCTTAAATTCCTGCTTACGGGAAATACGGAGAATGCTTTGGCTGTGTTTAAAGCACGCATAGCTTTTCACCAAATGCGGAAATCGTATAGAGCAGCACGGATAGAGAATCTATCAAAACGGAAAACAGCTATTATTCCGGAGCTATTAAATGAAAGCTTATTGAAAATATTTTACCTGGGAAATAGAAAGACGTATACTGAATTATAAGATTATTAGTTAGAAGGCTAAGCCAGGAAATCTATGCTATTCATCCATTCTTTTCAGACTTCTGCACATATTCCCTCATAGTAATTTTTTTGTTTTTTATCCTTCACCAGTCACAGTGTGGGGCTAATTAATTGGTAATAAGTTGTTTAATGCCCTAAAAAGTGTGACTGGGGCGTGACTGGAGCGTGACGGAAGGTTGC
>JAJPZJ010000128.1 GCA_021204405.1 Tannerellaceae bacterium
ATTCGTTCGCTCTGCTCACTCAACCCTGGGCTATTGCTTTTAACCCTTACAGGGTATCAATGTTAGCTCAATCTTAGACTGTTGGCTAAAGTCGGTCTTCGTTTGCTTAAATTCCCTCTGGGAATTGCTTTAGGCACTCATTCCTAAAGTATGGGCCAGGATTGATTTTTGATTGCCCGAACTCCTTTTACGGATAGCTGAAAAGAAGTTGTATTATTTATCCAAAATGTGCAACCTTTTTTACCGGCATGTGCAACCTTTTTTTACCGGCTGCGTCTTATTAATAAATGTAACACTAATTTAAATCCAGGAAATTATGAGAAAAAGATTATTTGCGATTTTGACATGCCTATTGATGGTTTCATTCCATTTTTCTTATGCCGCCGATATTAAAGGGAATGGAAAGGTAGTGACCCGGAAAATAGATGTTTCAAATTTCGATAAAATCGAATTTGGGCCTAATATGAATTATTCCGGTTCATTTAAAGATCTCTTCAATAATAACTCTAAAAAAGGAGTAGTGATGTATTACACCCAGCAGAGTGGAGCTTCCGGTCTGGAAATAACTACGGACGAAAATATTTTTTTTCTTTCCTGAAGGTGAATGTCTCTGATAGTACATTAACCATACAGGTGGGAAAAGGAGATAAAATTTCTCCATCCCAATTTGTAGTTAAAGCCTCTTCTGCGGAACTGACCTATTTAAAACATCAGGATCAATGGATGTAGTTGTTGAATCTGGTTTGAAAGGTAATCAACTGGAGTGTGTAATATCGGGTTCCAGTGATGTCATGATGAAACAGAGAGCAGATTATTCCGATGTTAAAATACGGGTAAGCGGCTCCGGTGATTTTATTGCCGATAATTTCAACTGCCGAAATCTCGAAGCAACTGTTTCCGGCAGTGGCGACATCAAACTGAAAGGCAAAGCAGAAACAGGAAACTTCAGTGCTTCGGGTAGCGGCGACATCAAAGTGTACGTAACAGAAAGCTTATCGGCAACTGCTTCCGGTAGTGGAGATATCCGGTATAAAGGAAATCCTACGGTTGACTCAAAGGTTTCAGGGTCAGGCTCTGTAAAGAAGGCAAATTGATTTATCTTTACTTGTATGTTATGTTTTCTTCCGGTCTCGTCTTAAGAGTAAGGAAAGGGTAGATTTTGCCGGAAAAGTAGGTAGTATTGAGTAAAAAAATATAATAAATTCGCCTACATTTGTAACCATGTGAAAAGAAACAAAGTCTAACTTAATAAACGGAAGAAATAAAAATGTTACAAGGATTAAAAGGATTAAGAAGTAAGGGATGGATCGGGGTTTTATTATTAAATGTATTATTTATTAGTAATAGCTATGCCGCAGTAAAGGTAAAAGGAAATGGTAATGTAGCTACTAAACAAGTTGAAATTTCAGATTATAATGCGATCCGGATTGATGGATTAGTCGATTTTAATTACGAACAATCGGAGGCGGAACCCTATCTGGAAATAACCATAGATGAGAATTTACATGGCTATCTGAATGTGGAAATAAAAGACCGTGTGCTCACTGTGGGATTCAATAAAGGAGTAAAGGTAGAGCAGTTTACCAAATTCGTGGTAAAAACCAATTCCAAATGGTTGAAAGAGGTGAGGGCAGCCGGTAATGCCAACTTTATGGTAAACAGTCCGCTGACTGGGGATGAAACAGTTGTAAAAGCCAATACCAATTGCCTGATCCAATTTAAAAATACTGTCCATGTCGGAAAGTTAGACCTGAATGTTTCCGGGAGTGCCAATATGGTGGTAGATGATATTGAGGCTAACAGCCTGGATTGTAGCATTAGCGGATCGGGCTCGATCACTATAAAGAATGGTAAAGCAGAGGCGGCTAATTATAGTATTACTTCGAGCGGTGATATTCATGCATTTGGTTTGCAGGTGCCGGAATTGACATGTAAAATAACAGGAAATGGATTGGCTGAAGTTTTTGCTAGCGAACGGATCAATGCCTCCATTATAGGAAAAGGTATTATTCGTTATAAAGGCGCGACAGCTGTCCAGCAAAAAATTATAGGAAAAGGAACCATTGAAGAGGTAAAATAATATGAAGATAATTTAATACTGAAAGGAGCTTTTATAGCTATATGTTTAGTGTGTTTACCTGTTGGCTACGCTTTCCGGAGTAGGTAATGTTAAATTGCAGGTAACAAAACATTTAAATGCAACTATGGAAGGGGTCGGTTCTATAAGGTATTTAGGGAATCCTACTTTAAATAAGTCTGCTGAAGGGGTGGGCTGGATCAAACAAGCAAACTAAAAATAAAAATACCATGAAAAGGAAATATCTTATTGTATTAGTAAGTCTGTTGGGGTTGGTCATGCTACCGGCCTGTATGACCTCCAACACGATAAAAGGGGATGGAAATTGTGTGAAACATGCTATTCCTGTAGCAGATTATGACCAGATAAAAATATCAGGAGCACATGTTGTGCTGAATTATAGCCAGGATGTGGCAAATGGTTTTCTGGAGGTGGAAGTAGACCAGAATATATATGATATATTTCTTTTAAAGTAAAAAAAGGAAAGCTGCTGATCGAGCCTGAAAAGCAATCATGGAATACAAATGTTCATCCAACCTGCTTTATTGTAACTACCTCTTCCCGCGAGCTTGTATCCCTTACGGTAGATGGCGGGGTTACCTTTACTACTCATACTCCACTACAAAGTGAATATTTGAATATAAAGATCAGGGGTGTAGGAAACATCAATATTGAAGAAGAGGCTGTTGTAAAAGATATCAAAGTCTCTATATCGGGTAGTGGTAATATCAGAATGCCCCAGATCGCAACTAATAGTTTCCATGCCTCTATTCCGGGATCAGGAGATCTCAGGCTGGGAGGTACAGCAGAAGAGGCTACTTTCAAGATTTATGGTAGTGGTAGCGTATATGCTTATGACCTGGTAACCCGGAGTTGTGAAAGCTCTATTTTAGGTAGTGGTGGCGTACAGGTTACAGCTACAGAAAGAGTAAAAGGTAAAATAACAGGTAGCGGTGATGTTCTTTACAAAGGCCAGCCTGCTGAGGTAGAAAGAAAAGTACTGGGATCGGGCAATGTCAGAAGCGTTGACTGATCAGAGCCATTTGTGTTCTTTATACCATTTAACAGATTCTTCCAGCCCTTCTTTTAACCGGTAGGCAGGTTGGAAATTCAAATCCTCCTGAAGCGGCTTAACATCACATATCCAGTTTCGTTGCTTCAGGATAATATATTTATCTGTATTCAGTGTCATACTTTTCCCGGTTATTTTTCCCAGGTATTCCGAGCAGATACAGGCTATGCGTACGAACGGCAAAGGAATACGTGCATGGAATACCTGTTTCTTTGCCAGTACCTCCTGGATGAGCCGGGCAAAAGATTCGTCCGTATGCACATCCCCATCAGCTACAAAATATTCTTTATTATGAATAGATTCTTTTTCAAGAGCAAGAAATGCAGCCCGTGCCAAATCTTTTACATAAATAAACGTAATTCGTTGGAGGGTAGAGCCTACGGCTAAATCGAATCCGGCTTTTATACTTTTTATCTCCATAAAATAATCTTTTTCTCCCGGGCCGTACACGCCCGTCGGCCTTAAAATGAGATAAGGAAAATAGGTTTGCCGGCGTATGTAGTTTTCCGCCTCCAGTTTGCTTTTTCCATATGCTGTATCCGGATTTTGTGGATCTGTGAGCTGTATGGGGGTAAATTGTTTTTCATCCCCTTTCCCATAACTGCTCAGGCTACTCATCAGTAAAAATTTATCCGGGATACACTTTGACCGGCTCAGGGCTTCAATTAAATGATGGGTATAAGTTGCATTGATCTGGTAGAAAAGCTCCTTGCTGGTGGTTTTGGTCAATCCTGCATTGTGAATAATATAATCCCACCTACCATTTGCAGCCGTAAATTCATTCAACTGTTTAGTAAGCGCATCTATATCATTGTATTTTAAATCGATAAACCGGATCCTCTTATCCTGCAAATTCTCCCGGCTGCTGGACGCCCGTACACCTGCCCATACTTCGTATCCCCGGTTCAGCGCTTCCTTAACTAAAAATCCGCCAATAAATCCACTGGCACCTGTAATTAGTATTTTCTTTGTTGTGTTCATCGTTCGTTGAGCAGATTAATGAGCTGAGTTGTCTTTCATATAAAAGGTATAATAGTACCATAGCAAGCCTATCCAGTTTAATACTATAATAAGTATTACCCAGATCACTTTTTGCTTTTTACTGATAAAAGGATTCTGCGTTACGGCTTTGGTACCAAATAAGATAACGGCTATCCCAACGATATATCCTATTTTGGGCAGACTGATATAGCACAAAGTTTCTATCATTTGCCAGTCAGTGTTTATGGGTTTTCAGAATACGGTGTGGTAAATGCCCGTGTCCTATTATTTCGATAGGACAAGCATATTTCTGGTCTAACCATTCCTCAGTTAGGTCATTGCCCGAATGATAATGAAGGGTTTCATTTACACAGGCAATATTTTTTACCATCGCTAATACCGTCCCGATATCGTGGGAAACTAAAATAATAGCACTTTCTTTATTGATCTGCTCCAGTAACTGGTAAAAATGAGATTCAAACCGTTTATCAACGTACGAGTTTGGTTCGTCAAGTATAAGGAGCTGCGGTTGTGACACAATGGCCCGGCCAAGCAGCACTCGTTGTAACTGTCCGCCGGATAATTCACCGATAGGACGGTTAATAAGTTCTTTCAGATCCATTAACTCAATCACCTCTTCTATTCTGCCGTGCTGTTGGGGAGTATAAGAACGGAACCACTTTTTCTGCGAGGCAAGCCCGGACGAAATTACCTCATATACGGAGATAGGGAATTTTTTATCAATATTATTAAGCTGGGGCAGGTAGCCTATTCTTACGGTACTGACTTCTTTGCCCTGGTCATAAAATCTTACTTTCCCATTTTGTGGAGTCAGTAATCCCAATATTACTTTAAGCAGTGTTGTTTTCCCGCCTCCGTTAGATCCAATGATTCCCAGGAAGTCATCTTTATACACGGTCAGGTTGACATCCTGCAATACTGTTTTATTATCATATCCAGCCGAAAGACCCTCTATTTCAATTATTTTATTCATCGGCTAATGCTTTTGCAATGGTGATCATCTCCTCATGCCAATTGTAGCTAAGCGGATTGATCGTAATTAATTTGCAACCGGTTTCATCTGCTATGATCCTTGCATTTTTCTCGTCAAATTCTTTTTGTACGAATACTATTTTAGCCTGGTTGTTCCGGGCAGTCTCAACCAGTCTCTTTAATTGGGCAGGCGAAGGCTCTTTCCCATCCATTTCAATGCAAAGTTGCAACAGGTTATTCTCGGCTGCAAAATAGGTTAAAGCGGGATGGTAGATGATAAAAGTTCTATGGGTCAATCCTGCCAGTAATCGGTTAATTTCCTTTTCAGCCGTTTCGATCTCCTTTAACAGTTGCGTATAATTTTCCTGGTAATAAGGAGCATTGGCTTCATCAAGCTCCAGAAAGGCGTTGAATGTATTTTGCGCAATTATTTTAGCCCCTTTTACAGAACTCCAGATATGCGGATCTGTATCCCCCGCATGGTGGTGATGGATAGTATTATCTGAATGGTGGGCACACTCTTCTTCGTTAGTTATGAAATCCATCCCTTGGGAAAGGTCGTACACACGCATCCCGGGATTATTCTTTTCAATAGTTTCCCTCCAGGCTTGTTCAAATCCGATATAGCCAATCCGAAGCCAGGCAGTACTTTTTCCTATCGTTACCATTTCCATAGGAGTAGGGTCATACGTCTCCGGGCTTTGACCTGAAGGTACAATACTGATAATCCGGAAATTATCACCGCCTATTTTTTCAGCAAAATACCGTTGTGGTTCAATTGTTACTGAGATTAGTTTTTCCTCCTGGATATTTGTATGGCATGATAATAAGAATATTCCCGTTAAGATCGGTAATAACTGAAGCTTCATAATCTATTTGTTTACGCAAATATACGACTATTCTATGAAAAACAAGAAAAGTAGTTTCCCCATTCATCCTGTTAGACCCGGCTATGCTGCCGGATGTCGTAAAATGGCCTTTTGCCAACCTTACTACACCCTTGTGCCATCCCTCAGGCACTACAGTGCCAATTGCATGGCATTACAGTGCCAGGCCTATGACACTCCGGTGCCACCATATTGGCACAAACTTAAATTCCTAGTATTCCTTTTCAGAGGTTTAATATTCTTTTTAAATTCAATAATCCTTTTTAAACCTTTTCTCGTTTTAAGAGTCTTGTTTCTAAATCACTTTATGTATATTTACATCCTAATTTAACGCAAACTTTTAGTAGAATACCATAGAAGAATATGACAAAGAAAGTAAAATGGGGCGTGTCGGCTGCAATTGTATTGATGATTGTTGGCATGATAATGTACCCCAAGGTTAAAAGCTGGCTATTGGTATCGGATGATACCCCTGTAAATGTTCCTGACCCTGGAACAACCGTGAGAAGACAAATACTTACTGTAAACGCAGAAATCCTTAATTACCAGGAGTTAACAGATAAAGTAGTAACCTCAGGGAGTATCATACCGGATGAAGAGGTGGATCTGTCGTTCGAATCTTCCGGAAAACTTGTTACTATCTATTTTAAAGAAGGTACGCAGGTAAAGGAAGGCGACCTGCTGGCGAAATTAATGATAAACCTTTACAAGCCGAACTTAAAAAGCTGGAGGCGCAGGTTCCTTTGGCTAAAGACCGTGTGTATCGGCAAAGAGCACTTCTGGAGAAAGATGCAGTAAGCCAGGAAGCCTATGAACAGGTGACTACAGAATATGAAAAGCTGATGGCAGATATTGAATTGGTAAAGGCCAATATTCTCCAGACAGAGCTAAGAGCTCCTTTTGACGGAGTAATAGGCCTTCGCCGGGTAAGTGAAGGTGCCTATGTTTCTACCACTACCGTAATTGCTAACCTGACAAAAATAACCCCGTTGAAAATTGACTTCTCCATACCGGAAAGTTATGCTTCAGACGTCCGCGAAGGAACTCCTATTATTTTTAAAATGGAATCGTCGGATGGATTGATGCGCGAATACCGTGCGAATGTGTATGCTGTAGAAAGTAAAGTGGATATGGCAACCCGTACGTTAAGTGCCCGTGCTATTTATCCCAATGTAAATGGTGCTATTTTACCGGGACGATTTACCTCTGTGGAAGTGACTAAAAATGAGATAAGAAATGCATTGGCTATCCCAAGCGAAGCGCTTATACCGGAGATGGGTAAAAATATTGTATATCTTTATAAAAATGGAATAGCAGAACCAACCGAAGTCTCAGTTGGATTACGTACTGAAAGCCGGGTACAGGTATTAGATGGCCTCCATGTGGGAGGTACCTTAATTATTTCAGGGGTGATGCAATTGCGGACAGGGATGAATGTAACAATTGATAATCTGTGCTAAAGAACACTATGGCTAATATATCAGAAATAAGTATTAAGCGGCCGGTTCTTTCTACAGTAATGATGCTTATCATTTTACTATTTGGGATAATCGGCTATCGTTTTTTGGGTGTACGTGAATATTCAAGTGTAGACCAGCCTATTATATCTGTGAATGTATCTTATCCGGGGGCGAATGCTGAGGTAATTATGAACCAGATTACCGAACCACTCGAACAGAATATCAATGGTATTCCGGGAATCCGTTCGCTGAGTAGTATAAGTAGCCAGGGGAGTAGCCGTATCACGATTGAATTTGAGCTGTCAGTAGATATGAAGACGGCCGCCAACGACGTACGCGATAAGGTTTCCCGTGTCCAACGCTATTTACCGAGAGATTGCGACCCACCCACGGTATCCAAAGCCGATGCGGATGCAACGCCTATTATGCAGATTGGTATACGAAGTAGTAAACGTTCATTAATGGAGTTGAGTGAGATTGCAGAACTGACGGTAAAGGAGCGTTTGCAAACCATTGAAGACGTAAGTAGGGTTAAAATCTGGGGGCAAAAGCGCTATTCTATGCGTATGTGGCTCGACCCTGTTAAAATGGCCGGCTACGGTGTAACCACCATGGATGTTAAGAATGCGGTAGACCGTGAAAATGTAGAACTACCTTCCGGTAGTATAGAAGGAAATACGGTTGAACTTTTCATCCGTACGTTAGGACTTATGCAGTCTGCCAAGGAATTTAATGATCTTATCGTAAAAGATGATGGAGCAAATATAGTCCGTTTCCGGGATATCGGATATGCAGAACTAGCGCCTGAAGATTTGAGAAGTTTGTTAAAGAAAAATGGCGAACCCATGGTAGTGGATGTGATTATACCCCAACCGGGAGCTAACCATATTGAAATTGCAGATGAAGCTTATCAATGTATAGAGCAATTACAGAAGGATTTGCCGGAGGATGTTACCGTAGAGATGATTTACGACAATACGAAGTTTATCCGTGCTTCTATCTCAGAAGTTCAGGAAACGGTATATGTTGCATTTATTCTGGTAGTGATTATTATTTTTCTTTTCCTGCGCGACTGGCGTGTGACACTTGTTCCTGTGGTTGTTATACCGGTATCGTTGATAGGTGCCTTTTTGTAATGTATGTTTCAGGCTTCTCTATCAATGTGCTTATCATGCTTGCAGTTGTATTATCCGTAGGACTGGTGGTAGATGATGCGATTGTAGTGGCCGAGAATATCTATGTACGCATTGAGCATGGAATGTCGCCCCGGGAGGCTGGGATAGAGGGTTCAAATGAAATCTTTTTTGCAGTTATTTCTACCACGATTACTTTGATCTCGGTGTTCCTTCCTATTGTGTTTATGGACGGTATGACAGGCCGGTTATTCAAGGAATTTAGTATAGTCATTGCCGGTTCTGTGGCTATCTCCTCATTTGTGGCACTCACTTTCACCCCGATGTTGGCTACGAAAATTCTAAAAAAGAGGGAGAAGAAGAATTGGCTTTATAATAAGACCGAACCGTTTTTTTGACTGGCTTAGCCGCATCTATTCTGTTTCACTCAATGCTTTCCTGAATCATAAATGGGTGGCTATTCCTATTGTGGTTATTTTGCTGGCTTCTATTGGCTATCTGTGGAACCAGATACCGACAGAGTTGTCCCCACTGGAAGACCGTTCTTATATATCCATTAATATGCGGGGGCCTGAGGGGACTACCTTTGAGTATATACGTGATTATGCTGACAGGATTGAATTTCTTGCAGATTCTATGGTTCCGGAAAAAGAAGCGATTGTTACACGTTCGTGGAATGGAGGGGGATCACTAAATGTGTATCTGCCTGATATTAACAAGCGTGAACGTTCGCAGATGGAAATTGCCGAACAATTAACCCAACGGGTAAGGACAGAAACAAAAGCACGTGCATTTGTGCAACAGCAGTCAACGTTTGGAGGACGCCGGGGGGGATGCCTGTACAATATGTGTTACAGGCGCCGGATTTGGAGAAATTAGAAGAATATCTGCCGCTTTTTATGCAAAAAGTAAATGAAAGCCCTGTTTTCCAGATGGCTGATGTGAACCTTAAATTTACCAAGCCGGAAGCCCAGATTGAAATTAACCGGGATAAAGCCTCTTTGTTAGGGGTTAGCACGTTAAATATTGCGCAGACCCTGCAATATGCTTTAAGTGGGCAGCGTATGGGCTATTTTTATATGAATGGAAAACAGTACCAGATATTGGGTGAAATTAACAGGCAGCAACGAAATACCCCTACTGATTTAAAATCTATATATGTAAAAAGTGAGAATGGTTCGATGATCCAGTTGGACAACCTTATTACCTTGCACGACAATGTGGCTCCTCTCCAGTTATATCGGTATAACCGTTTTGTATCTGCAACAGTCTCAAGTGGTTTGGCTAAAGGCTATACGATTGGAGATGGCCTGGATGAGATGGACCGGATTGCAGCGGAAACATTGGATGAGAGCTTCCGTACGGCTCTTTCGGGAGAATCCAAGGAGTTTCGGGAAAGTTCATCCAGCCTGATGTTTGCTATGATTCTGGCACTTATCATGATCTATCTGGTATTAGCTGCTCAGTTTGAAAGCTTCAAAGATCCATTGGTTGTAATGTTTACGGTTCCGCTGGCCATTGCCGGTGCATTGATGTTTATGACCTACTCAGGTGTTACCATGAACATTTTTAGCCAGATCGGTATTATTATGCTTATCGGGCTGGTAGCTAAGAATGGAATCCTGATCGTCGAATTTGCTAATCAACGGCAGGATGGAGGATTAGACCTGGCTGAAGCTATCCGGTCGGCATCTACACAACGTTTCCGCCCTATCCTGATGACAAGCGTATCTACTATTTTAGGTTTAGTACCTTTAGTATATGCCACAGGCGAGGGAGCACAAGGACGTATAGCGATGGGGGTTGCTGTGGTAGGAGGCATGTTGGTCTCTACTTTCCTGACCCTTTTCGTAGTACCAGCGATGTATTCTTTTATTTCAACCGATAGAAATGCAAAACAGGAAAAAGAATGAAACGTACAATAATCCTTACCTTGTGTATTCTAGCGTCTGTACAAATGGCAGATGCACAAAATATCTTTAATTTAAGACAATGTATTGAAACCGGCCTGGAAAGGAACTATGCCATCCGGATCGTCCGGAATGAACAGTTGATAACTGAAAATAATGCCACATTAGGTAATGCCGGCTATCTTCCTACGGCAGACGTATCGACTGGTTTTAGTGGAACAGTCAGAAATCATAATGACAGGTATGCCGGAGGCACTTCCCAAAAACTGACAGGAGTTAATAACGAAACGGCAGATGTAGGTTTGAATGTAAGCTGGACTGTATTCGACGGTTTTGGTATTCAGGCTGAATATGAGCGGCTAAAAGAGCTTAACCGGATGGACGAATTAACCACCCACCTTACTATTGAAGATTTTGTAGCCAGTATAGCCAGTGAATATTATAACCTGGTACACCAGAAAATACGTTTGCAAAACTTACGTTCGACACTCGAATTATCAAAAGAACGTTTACGTATCGTAGAAGAACGGTATTATATCGGGTCTATGTCGCGGCTGGATTTACAACAGGCTAAGGTCGACTTTAACTCCGATAGCTCTACAGTATTAAACCAGCTGGAGGTGGTGCATCGTTCACGCATTCGCCTGAATGAGTTAATGGCATTGGATAATAATGAGTTAATGGCATTGGATAATATTGAAGAACAAATCCAGTTAAAAGATTCTCTTATCTATCCGAATCCGTTTCTGGATGAGATAGACTTATGGCGGAATACGCTGGAAACAAATGCTTCGCTTTTAATTGCCCAGAAAAACCATACCTTATCCGAATTGGATTATAAAAAGGTCAGAAGCCGTAATTATCCGTATGTTAGGCTGAATATGGGGTATGGGTATACGGCTAACTGGTACGACCAGAGTGAGACAGAACTCCAAAGGCGGCTGGGGCTTAACTATGGTGTAACAGTAGGCATTAATATTTTTGACGGTTTTAACCGTAAGCGGGAACAACGGAACGCGCGTTTGCAGATACAGAATTAGGAGCTCCGGATACGCGACCTGGAACTTTCGTTACGGGCTGACCTGAGTAATTTCTGGATGGCTTATCAGAACAACCTCGATTTATGGAGCCTGGAAAAAGAGAATCTGGTGGCTGCCCAGGAAAACTTCAATATTGCCATAGACCGCTATAAGCTGGGCGACCTTTCGGGTATTGAATTACGGGAAGCACAGAATAATCTGCTTGAAGCAGAAGAGAGGCGCTCTATTGCTGAGTATTCAACCAAACTTTGTGAAATTTCATTGTTACAACTAAGCGGGCAGATTATGATTTATATAAGTCCGCATCCTGAAGAAGCAAGTTTCTGAAAAGTATTACTTTTGTGGGCTAATTTTTCAGGACTATATGCGGATCATACCATCAACAAATACCATCAGGAAAAGTATATTATTATACCGGCTTTTGAAGTACCGGAAGGGGCATGGTGTACATTCTCCTTTCGCCTATAACCTGATAACGAAAGTTATAGACGAACGTTGCTTATATTATAGTTTTAATGAGATAGAGCTGGTTCGTAAACAGCTCTTGCAGGATACAACGCTGGTAACTTACCGGGACAGGAAAGGCAGGCAGCGTACACATACCATTGCTAAGGCAGCCCGTGACGAAGCCATTACTCCCAAACAGGGCGCATTGCTATTCCGGTTATGTAATTATTTTAAAGTGAAGCATATCCTGCAGATAGGATCATCTGTCGGATTATCTACTTTGTATCTCACATCTTATTCTTCACAGGTAAACTGTATCACCCTCGAAGACAGCTCCGGCCTGGCTGAAATTGCCCGTGTTGTGTATAATAGAATGTCAAAAGCCATAGACCTGCGGGTTGGAAAAGTGGAGGAAACCCTTTCGGATGCTTTACAAGCTATGGAGCAACCCGACCTGGTATATTTCAATATCAACTCACAACCATATGATGTATTGCGCTTGTTTAAGCAATGTGCCGGATGTGCAGATACTCATACGATTTTCGTAGTCCATGGTATCAAGTCCGACAAATATATGCGCCAATGCTGGAAAAGCATGTGTGTAGACCCCAAAGTACGGGTAAGTATGGATTTATATCATATGGGATTACTGTTTTTCAATGAAAAGTTACATCCGCAACATTATAAAGTTTACTTTTAAACAGGAATTCTTCAACTAAATAAATTGACTTATTAACTGCATATGGTTATGAAGAAAAGTATCATCTATACAGGCACAGGCGACCAGGGAAAAACCTCCCTGGTAGGAGGACAACGAGTAGCCAAAACCGATCAATGCATCGAAAGTTATGGAACTGTAGACGAGTTGAACTCGTTTATAGGTCTTTTACGGGATATGCTTACGGATACGGCAGACCGTGATTTCTTGCTCTTTATCCAGCATAAGCTATTTACAATTGGCTCTTACCTGGCAACCGACCAGGAGACGACAGCATTAAAAATAGAAAGTAAAGTTAGTGCTGAAAGCATTGCACGGTTGGAAAAAGAAATTGACCGGATTGATGGAGAATTGCCCCGGATGAAAAATTTTGTTCTCCCGGGTGGTGCTCCTACGGCTTCACAGGCACATATTTGCCGGACTGTCTGCCGGCGGGCCGAACGGGAGATCTACCGGTTGGCCGCTAGTTCCATAGTAGAAGAGCCGGTTCTGGTATTTATGAACAGACTTTCTGATTATCTGTTTGTTCTGGCCCGTAAAGAGTGTATAAAAGGCAATGGCGAAGAAATTATTTGGGATTATACTTGCATCTAAAGAATAATGTTTTATTTTTGCGGAAAAATTGAAAACCTTGCTATCCTTTTTAAGGATAGTTTAATACTTGACAGCTATGTATTGGACATTAGAGTTAGCTTCAAAACTGGAGGATGCTCCTTGGCCAGCAACCAAGGACGAATTGATTGATTACGCACAACGTTCCGGTGCACCGTTAGAGGTGATCGAAAATTTGCAGGAGATGGAAGATGAAGGCAAGATATGCGAATGTATGGAAGATATTTGGCCTGACTATCCAAGTAAAGAAGACTTTTTCTTTAATGAAGAAGAATATTAATGTGCGGTTAACATGCTTTTAAAAATATGAGCGAGGTGACAGGATAATAGTCTTGCCACCTCGTTTATTTTTTTGCAGGGGGTACAATTTATCTATATTTTTTGAGTTACTATATAGGTAACAGGGTGTTCCTTGAATTGATATGAAAAAAATACTGCTTTTTATAATTTTCATTATAATCCCGCTCATTCCGGTGTGGGGGCAATATGATGCACAGTTAAGCCAGTATTTTTATGCCATGGGATATTATAATCCTGCCTATGCCGGAGTTACGGGCGACCTGAATACATTTGCTTTACATCGTCAGCAATGGGTAGGAATAGAAGGAGCTCCTAAATCCTTTTTCATTACGGCTGATATGCCTTTATCCTTCAAAGAAACTCAACATGGGGTAGGGGTAGTGGTATTTACGGAAAGTATCGCCTTGTTCCGCAATACCCATTTCGCAGGGCAGTATGCCTATAAGCACAAACTTTTTGGGGGAACGTTAAGTGTCGGTTTCCAGGTGGGGCTGGCTAATATCAGCTTTGATGGTACCCGTGTTGAGATCGGAGATAGTGAATATCATGATAGTTCTGACCCCGCTATTCCAACCACGGAGGTGGAAGGGATGGCAATTGATATGAATGTGGGTTTCTTCTATACCCATAAGAAGTTCTATTTTGGTTTTGGCTCAACCCATATTTCCGAACCCGAACTCGAACTCGAAGAAAATGTCTATACCTATATTGGCCGCGCATATAATTTTACAGGAGGATACAATATTCAATTAAAGAATCCGTTGTATGAATTACAGCCGTCTGTATTCCTGAAAACAGATATGAGTAGTTTTCAGACAGATGTTACAGCCCGGCTGATATATAATAAAATGTTTAACGGAGGGCTTTCCTGGCGGGTGAATGAATCGGTCATCATTTTGTTGGGAGCACAATTTAACGGTATACAGGTTGGGTATGCATATGATTTTCCAACCACACCGATCCTGAGGGGAAGTAGTGGAAGCCACGAAGTCTTTTTGAACTATCGTTTGAAATTGAAAAAAACAAAAACTGGAAAGAATAAACACAAAAGTGTACGTATATTATAGTATATGAAGAAAGCATTCTTAATACTGATGACTGTAGTTCTGCTCACATCCTGTGGCAGATCATTTTCCGGTGGCGGCGGAGAAGTTACCGGGGTCAGGTCAGCTACATTCAACGAACCGGCTCCTTATGGAATGGTTCTTGTTAAGAGAGGTTCATTTGAAATGGGACCTTCCGGCAGAGATTCCCTTTGGGGAACTAACCCGGAAACAAAAGGTGTTTCCTTCGATTCATTCTGGATGGATGAAACAGAGATAACCAATGCAAAATACCGCCAGTTTCTCTATTGGGTAAGAGACTCCATTATCCGTGAGCGCCTGGCCGACCCTGCCTATGGAGGGAATGACCTTTTCAAGATAACGGAAGACCGGTATGGCGAACCGGTAGAACCTTACCTGGATTGGAGCCGGCCCATTCCCTGGCGTCGTGCCAACGAAGATGAACTGCGTGCGATAGAAAGCGTTTATTATACCCATCCCATCACAGGCGAAAGACGGCTGGATGAAAAGCAGATGTATTATAAATATGAGTGGTACGATCATACGGCGGCTGCTTTACGTAAAAACCAACTGAACCCGTCAGACCGTGTACGTAATACAGATATTGCGGTTAACCCTAATGAGGTAATAATGATCTCGAAAGATACTGCCTATATTGATGATGATGGCCGGATTATTAATGAAACGATTACCCGTCCGTTAAGCAGTTATTATGATTTTCTTCATACCCGCATTGTGAATATATATCCCGATGAGACCTGTTGGGTGAATGATTTTAACAATGCTTATAATGAACCTTACATGCGGATGTATTTCTCGCATCCCGGTTATGACGACTACCCGGTAGTGGGTGTTTCCTGGGAACAGGCAAACGCATTTTGTGTTTGGCGTACCGAGTTGTTCAGGCAATCAGCCAATTTGCCGGCCAGCCAGCAAATAGAACCTTTCCGTTTACCTACGGAAGGCGAATGGGAATATGCTGCCCGCTCAGGTAAAAATGAAAATAAATATCCATGGGCTACCGATGAATTACAAAATGCAAAAGGATGCTTCCTGGGTAACTTTAAGCCTGGAAAAGGAAACTATACCGAAGATGGTCACCTGATCACTGCCCGGGTAGGTTCGTATGCTCCTAATGAATTCGGACTGTACGATATGGCTGGTAATGTGGCAGAGTGGACCTCTACAAGTTATTCCGAATCAGGTCCGAGCCAGATGAGCGATATGAATCCGGAGTTGCGCTATAATGCCGCTAAAGAAGACCCGTATGCAATGAAAAAGAAAGTGGTACGCGGAGGCTCGTGGAAAGATGTTGCCCAGTTTATCCGTTCGGATATGCGTACCTTTGAATATCAGAACGAAACCCGTTCCTATATCGGGTTCCGCTGTGCCCGTACGCAAATAGGCTTCGCTCGTACAAAAGGTGGTAAAAAGAAATAATTAAGAAAAATCGTATATACAAGATATGGGAAAATACAGAAGATATAAGAACAGAATAGAGATGTTCCTTTCCAGTGATATGGGAAAGAGAGTATTGAACTTTTGTTATAGCTGGGGAGCTTCTATTGTCATTTTAGGTGCACTTTTCAAGTTATTGCATTTACCGTATGCAAATCAGATATTGGGTGTTGCAATGGTGGTTGAATCATTAGTATTTTTTATCTCGGCTTTTGAACACCCGGGTAAAGAATATCATTGGGAAGAGGTTTTTCCGGTATTAAAATCGAAGAATCCGATGGATCGCCCGGACTTTAGTTTTGTCGGCGGAAATAAAAAGCCCGCTGAGAATGAAACTAAAACGGATATGGCTACCAATATTACGATGGTTGGCGGCGTTGCAGGTACATCAGGTACGGGATTGAACCTGGGACTGGATGTTTCCGAGCAGGACACAAAGAACCTTTCCGAAAGTATTAAGAAACTGAGCGGGGCCGCCGATCAATTGTTGAAAATGGCCGAACTGACCGAGGCTACACAGAAATACCTGGATCAGTTGGCAGGTATGGCCGATAATATGGAGCGCTTCAGTAAAGTTACCAATTCACTGACAGATGTATCAGATACCCTGTTGAACTCTTACAAATGTATCACCGATAATTCAGAAGGTATTTCCGACAATTCCCGTGGATATGTACAACAGATGGAGGCATTGAACCGCAACCTTTCGGGATTGAACTCCGTATATGAAATGCAGTTGAAGGGAATCAGCTCGCAAATAGATTCGATCGAGAATATTAATCATGGATTAAACCGGATAAGAGGATTGTATGAAAGTTCAGTGATGGATAGCTCCGTCTTTAAAGCTGAAACAGAAAAAATGGCTCAGCAATTATCACAACTGAACCAGGTATATAGCCGTTTATTACAGGCTATGACGGTAAATATGTATGGAGGAGCTCCTGCAGCCCAGGCCCCCCAGCAGCCCGTATACCAGCAAAATCCTTATACCCAACAACCTCCTGTGCCACATGGTAACCCTTATCCCCGGCAAAACCTTTATGGACATAATCAACAGGGATAAACAGGTAGGAATGATAATCAAAAACGAATTAAAAATAAATGGCAGGAATATTAAATAATCCCAATTCACCCCGTCAGCGGATGATTAACCTGATGTATCTGGTTTTCATTGCTATGATGGCACTCAATGTGTCGTCGGAAGTGCTTGATGGCTTTGGATTAGTTGAAGATAGCTTACAAACTACGATCAGCAACAGTTCACGCCGTAATGAAATTGTAGCAGAGGAACTGGATGCCTATTATCACAGTAACCCCGGAAAGGTGCAGGAATGGTATACAAAAGGTAGAGAAGTAAAGCTGGCTTCCGATGAATTATATGACTATATTCAGGATTTGAAAGTCAAAATTGTGAAAACTGCTGATGGAGAAGAGAGAGATGTAAATAATATAAACCATAAGGATGATCTCGAGGCAGCTTCCAGAGTGATGTTGGCGCCTATTAGCGGAGAAGGCAAAAATCTGCGTGAGCGGATGGATAAATATCGGGAGATGCTGGCCGGAATGGTGCAGGACTCGGCTAAAACACGTATTCTTGAAGCATCCCTCAGCACTACTGCCCCCCATAAAGCGGGTTTAAATATCCGTACCTGGGAAACCGCCTTATTTGAGAACATGCCGGTAGCTGTGGCTGTTACATTATTAACTAAGTTGCAGAGTGATGTGAGGTATGCTGAAGGCGAAGTCTTGTCCAATTTGCTGAGTAGTGTGGATGTAGGCGATTATCGGGTAAATCAGATCACCGCCCAGGTGATTCCTGAGAGCCAGATCGTAATGCGTGGTAGCCAGTATAGAGCTAATATTGTACTTTCGGCAGTCGACTCCACCAAACGGCCTACCGTATTTGTAAATGGAAAACAACTTTCGGATGAGGATCATGGCATGTTTAGTGTTACTACAGGAGCTACAGGAACATTTCCGGTAAAAGGTTATATTGAGATGCCGGGAAGTGATGGCTCTATGATGCGGCGTGAATTTGAAAGCGAATATTATGTAACCGAGCCAAGTGCTACGGTTGCCCCTACTTTAATGAATGTATTATATGCCGGTATCGATAACCCGATCCGGATTGCAGTACCGGGTGTTCCGAGTGGAAATGTAACAGCTTCCATGACGAACGGTACGCTCACACGCAATGGCGACCTTTGGATTGCCAAACCGAGCCAGGTGGGAACAGAAGCTATTGTAACCGTAAATGCCCGTATGGCAAACGGACGTATGGTGGAAACAGCCCGTACTACTTTCCGTGTACGTGCCTTACCCGATCCGTTACCTTATATCGAATATAAAGACCAGAATGGTAATATTCGTAAATTTAAGGGAGGTAGCATTGCTAAACGTAGCCTGGTGGAAGCCGATGGTATATTAGCTGCGATCGATGATGATTTATTGGATGTAAAATATACAGTGTTACGATTTGAACTGACATTCTTTGATTCTATGGGGAATGTGATTCCGGAAGTATCACAGGGCTCTCAGTTTACAGAGCGCCAGAAAGACTATATACGCCGCTTAACAAGAGGGAAACGTTTCTATGTAAGCCGTGTGGTAGCAAAAGGTCCGGATGGAGTCGAACGCACTATTCCACCTATTGAAGTAATTGTAAATTAAAAAATATTGATCTACATATGAATCGCTTGCGTTATTATATACTGGTTACAATAAGTATGCTGTTTGCTTCAGATCTTCTGCAGGCACAGGAGGATGGCCAGGCAGCCCGTAGAAGTCCGGAGGTTTCCCGTGGAAGTCGTATGGAAGAAAAAAGAAGTGGCCTTCCTGATCTGACAGTGCGCGCACAGGATATGAATGAACGCATGACCCAGGAAATAGGGAATGCCCCCTGGATGCGTATTATCTATCGGGAGGTTGATCTTTCCAAAGAACAAAATGCTCCGCTGTACTATCCTGTCCGTCCGATGAATGGGAATATGAACCTTTTTACACTTGTATTCCTGCTGATTAGTGAAGGTAAGATTTCCGCTTATGAATATCTGGATGGGTATGAGGAGTTTACGGAATCACGTGTTGTCAATTTCAAGGATGTATTAGATCGTGCTTATATCATGTACGATGAAGTGCCTGAGCGTCCCGGTGGCCCGGTTACATTTATAATTAATGAAAGCGATGTACCCTCGGAAGATGTTCGTTCTTATTACGTAAAAGAGGCGTGGTATTTTGACCAGAATAATTCTGTATTTGATGTAAAGACACTGGCTATTTGTCCGATCCTGTATGTAAATTCAGATTTTGGTGAACAGCGTATGCCTATGTTCTGGCTTCCGTATGAGAATATCCGGCCGTACATTGCCAACTCATACATCATGACCTCTAACTTCAATAACGCAAAGACATTCACAATCGACGACTATTTCCGTCGCAGAATGTTTGAAGGAGATATTGTAAAGACAGAGAACCTGATGAATCTTACACTTATGGATTATTGTCCTACTCCCGATTCACTGGCAAACGAACGTGAAAATATAGAAAACCAACTGGCCTCTTTTGAAAAGTCACTTTGGATGCAGCCGGATACAACTCAGGTAATTGCTTCTACAGGTAAAGCTACTAAGGAAAAGACAACTTCTTCCCGGGCTACAAGTACAAAGGAAAAAGCCGTAAAAACAAGTACACCTAAAGCGCAAAAATCTGCTCCGGTAAGGAGTGTGCGAAGAAGATAAAAATTTATTGGGGGTATTCATCCATTTATATATCTGTGTAAATGGATGAATAAAAGGTAATAAAGTGTGAACCTCTTTCTTAAGAAAGGGGTTTAAGTGTATTTATAGGTGTTCACCAATACCCTTCACAAGTAAAAGTTCCCCGCGCAGGCGGGGATCGCATTATAGTTACCGTTTTCCTTATAAAAATAGAAGATAGGTTGTTCCGGTGCGATCCCCGCCTGCGCGGGGAACTTTTTTGTTATTTATAT
This sequence comes from Tannerellaceae bacterium, assembly GCA_021204405.1. Lineage (GTDB taxonomy): Bacteria > Bacteroidota > Bacteroidia > Bacteroidales > Tannerellaceae > JAJPZJ01. Next base: position 20,141 of record JAJPZJ010000128.1, read on the forward strand.
AAGTCTTATAACTTATGAATTACCTTCATCATCTGTTCACCTAACCCAATGGTGTAGCCCTGGGATACAAATACAACCCTGCCAAAGGTATCTGCTATCACAAAAATAGGCAGGTTATTACCATTCGGTAAATTCATGGCTTTAACCAGCATATCTGTATTGGTGTTGTTGATATCCAAACCGTAAGTAATGGTATTAGGTAATATACCGAACTCATTCGTATCGAAATTTTTCCAACCCTGTTCATCTTTAAATAACAGGATCATGCTACGTCCCCATTCTTCAAAATCTTCCTTGAAATGGGCAATGTCGCGCATGGCATGGTTAGTCGGTTCCTGGCGGGCTCCTAATATGGCCAGCACAAAATAGCCACGGCCGGTAGTTGCCAGTATACTGGTTTCTTCTCCATTGTCTGTACGGATAAATTTAGACTCTGCATCGATACTACCAATTACCTGTATATCGTCGGTATTTTCCCGCATGACCAGTTGGAGGTTGGTTGTTTCACCCGCATTCACGGTGAAGAAGTCCAGGTTTACCAGTACACTTCCGTTAGCCATACGTGTGCCTGTCACCAGCAAATAATTCCCTTCATCGATCGAGAGCGGTTTTTTCAATAATCCGCTCCATGTATTACCTAACCCCATATCCACGTTCGCTCCGGAACGGAAGTTAAGTGTTTGCAACTTAGCATCCGGTAGAACCTTGGCAATTGTGAAATGGCTGAATATTTAGGGTCCTGTAAGGTTTTGATAGGAGTATAAGAAGCCACTACTTTACCTTGTTTGGATACACTTTCCGCACCGGAACCAAAATCTACATCTACCCAGCTGTTGGTATAGTACTGTACTTTTCCTGTTACAGGTTCAAGACGTGAGGGAATATCCATACTACGTGCCAGTGCTATAAAGAAAATGTCTCTTGAGGCAGCATCTGCTACCCTGGCTTTCCATACACCGGCAGGCATTACGGGAATAGCCTGTGGATTCAGATCGTCGTTAACTTTAATATTTTTACTGGTCCATTCCACCAATGCTTTCGGATCTTGTTTAACTGCCTGCTTTAATTCTCCGTCAACCTGCTGTTGGAAGAATCCACGGTAAGGCGATAACAATTCGTACGCTATGCGTGGATTAAGAATATAACGGACGAATAGCTCATTGTGGGTATTGTTGGCATGCAACAAATGATCTGTTAAAACCGACGCAGGCGTATCCCTCAGGTCTTTTGCTGATATCACACTTAAAAGATCCATGGCTTTATCGCGTAAATCCGCCGGTGTTTCACGTAAGAACTTTTCAATTTCCGGCCAGTTACCACGGCTGCCGATTAAATAATCAACCGTTTTCAAAGGGTTAATTCCTAATTCCTTAGCCAACTCTTCTGCCTTTTCCTCTGTATAGAAAGTATCGACATATCTGTTGCGGATTACATCTTCTTCAAGTAACCTCCTGGCGTTTTCCTCTTTTTGTTCTTCCGTTACCTCTACTTCAATCGTACCTTCCACAGGGGGGCAATATCCAGGGCAATGCTACCGCTATCACCAGGCTTTTTATCCAGCTTAATAGTTACATCGTTATCCTGCCCGAAAGAAACTTTACTATATCCGAATTTACTATTTTTAGTGGCCCATACAAGCATATCCCCTTTTCCGGCAGATAAGAAGGTTTTACCGGAATGATCGGTTTTTTTATTGGCTACGGTAAAGAATTCAGCATAATTATAGATTTTGAACTCTGCATTGGCATCCTCTACCGGATTATTATTTCATCAACAACCGTAACATACGCCTTTGCTGTGGGCGCATAATTATCAATAACGTTGATCTCGGTATAAGCATCTGTTTCCTCCATCACCTCTTCAGGGCCATTATATCTTCCGAATGCTTTTGTGTGCATCAACATACCGCGGTAAGCAGGGCCGTTAAACCAACCCAGGTTCAGTACCGGTTCAGGCTCGCAGGCACCCAGGAAATACCATTTCCCATCTACCCATGCCTCTACCCATGCATGGTTGTCATCCGTATGTGCCCAGCGTGGTGTATAAACCTGCCGTGCAGAAATACCAACCGCACGCAAAGCAGCAGTAGTAAACGTAGATTCTTCTCCACAACGACCATAGGCAGTACGTACGGATGCTAACGGCGAGCTGGTTCTGGCATCCGAAGGAGTATAAATTACTTTTTCATGGCACCAATGATTTACTTCCAGTACAGCATCATACAAAGAAAGATTCTTTACCCTTTCTTTCAGCTCGTCGTAGAATACCATCCGGCTTTCATCCAGGTTTTCATTATTTACACGTACCGGTAAAACAAAATGGCGGAAGATCTCTTCCGGAATTGCCCTACCCCAGGGCATCTCTTCGCGGGTAGTGAAAGAATTTCTTATATTCCGGAGATAAAAATCACCATCATAATCGGTTACATCCCCGATAGGCATGTAGGTATACAGGAAAGTAAGTGCCTCTTTTTCCTCTGTACTAAGCGGGGTATTGAATACTTCAAACAGGTTACCTTCGGGTAATAATGCCTGTTTTTTCAAAATCTTTTTCTACCTGGGTACGGTAGGCTTCATTGGTAATAAAATGCTTTTCCTTATTGCACCCCGGGCATAGCAGAATGCAGAACAAAGCGATGAGTAATTGTGTTTTATGCATAGCGTTATTATTTGTTTACAAAGATAGGGAATATATTTTTATGTCCCTATATGGCACTTTATTTTCAGGATCGGCCCCATTGATTTTGTGGTATTTTTTGCGTTACTTTGTATGTAATTATTTGTCATTTATAATTCCTAAAACGCATTTATTTTATGTTCCATAATACTGAGGAGGTATTATTAATTGCCTCTGTCATTTTGTTTTTAAGTATTTTTGCCGGAAAAGCAGGTTATCGCTTTGGTTTACCGGCACTTCTTCTTTTCCTGGGGGTGGGTATGCTTTTTGGAACCGATGGTGTGGGAATTGAATTTAGCAGCCCCGATATTGCCCAGTTTATCGGTATGCTGGCATTGAGTATTATTCTGTTTTCCGGTGGTATGGACACTAAAATGTCGGAGATCAGGCCTATTGCCGCCCAAGGGATTGTGCTGGCCACAGTGGGAGTATTGATGGTAACATTTATAACAGGTGGTTTTATATACTACCTTTTTTATGGATTAATTGGATATGCTGCCCTTACGTTTAGTGAATCTTTGTTGCTGGCAGCAGTAATGTCTTCTACCGATTCAGCCTCCGTATTTTCCATCCTGCGGAGCAAAGGGGTTTATCTCAAACAACGGCTGCGTCCTATTCTGGAATTGGAAAGTGGTAGTAATGACCCGATGGCCTATATGCTGACTATTATACTGATTGCTTCCATACAGGCCGGTGAAATGAATCTGCAGGGGGCGGTCTTCTCGCTGTTAGTCCAGTTAATAGTAGGTGTTTTGGCCGGATATGTTCTGGGGCGTCTGGTTGTTTTTGTAATTAATAAGATCAATATTGATAATAAATCCTTATATCCTATCCTGCTGATGACAGCCGTCTTTTTTACCTTTGCAGCTACCTCTTTATGCAAAGGGAACGGGTATCTGGCCGTTTATATCGCAGGGTTGATTGTAGGAAATAAAAAAATCGTTCATAAAAAGAGTATAGGAACCTTTTTTGATGGTTTTGCCTGGCTCTGGCAGATTGTTATGTTCCTTACCCTGGGGTTGTTGGTAAATCCGCATGAGTTACTACCCGTGGCAGGAGTTGGCCTGGCGGTAGGTATCTTTATGATCGTCTTTGCACGTCCTATAACCGTATTCTTATGTTTGCTACCATTCAAGAATATTACTTTTAAAGGAAAAGCCTATGTCTCCTGGGTGGGTTTGCGTGGTGCCGTTCCCATCATCTTTGCTACTTATCCTATGCTTGCAGGTATAGAACATGCAGGCCTAATATTTAATATTGTATTTTTTATCACAATCCTGTCGTTACTTATCCAGGGTACCACGGTCGCACTGGCTGCCAAATGGCTGGACCAGATCGATGAACCGGAGCGGAAAAATGTTTTTGGTATTGAATTCCCGGAGGAAATTAAGAGTGCCATGAGCGAAATTGATGTTACTCCGGCCGTCCTGGCACATGGTAATAGATTGATGCAATTGCAACTTCCTGATCATACCCTGGCGGTAATGGTAAAACGCGATGGATACTATTTTATTCCAAAAGGAAATACCATTTTACAGGAAAATGATAAGCTCCTGATGATCTCCGATAATGACGAAGCACTGCTGCACACATACGATTCCCTGGGGATAACTGAATATACCATGACTAAAAATTAGTAATAGGTTTCTCTCTTTCTTATATATACATGTAATGATTGTTTACGGATTACTAAAATATCTTTTCTGTAATAACAAATAAGGTCGCTTAACGTTCTATTCGGTATAGAAGGGTTACATTTGTACAAGTTAAAACGTAAATTACAGGTATGGCAATAAAACAAGATAGAATACTTTGGGCGGATGATGAGATTGATTTGTTGAAACCTCATATTTTATTTCTTCAGGATAAAGGATATGAAGTGGTACCGGTAATCAGCGGGCAGGATGCAATTGATTGCTGTAAGGAACAGCAATTTGATATTATATTCCTGGATGAGAATATGCCCGGACTTACCGGTTTGGAAACCCTGGCCTATATCAAAATGATCAACCCCAATGTGCCGGTAGTAATGGTTACCAAGAGTGAGGAGGAGAGCATCATGAACCAGGCCATTGGGAATAAAATTGCCGATTACCTGATCAAGCCTGTAAATCCGAACCAATTACTGCTTTCCATCAAGAAAAATGTACATAAGAATGTAATCATTTCCGAAACCACCACCGTTAACTACCAGCAGGAATTTGCCCGGATCGGTATGCAGATTAACGATTCCCTGACTGCCAGTGACTGGATGGATGTATATCAGAAACTGGTCTACTGGGAGCTCGAATTGGAAAACAGCCAGGTACAAATGGGAGATTTGCTCCGGATGCAAAAGCAGGAGGCAAATAGCGCATTCGGTAAGTTTATTAAAAAACATTATACCTCCTGGATACAGAACCCAGACCTGCGCCCTTTAATGAGCCCTGACCTTTTCAAACAAAAGGTTTTTCCCCTGTTGGATAAGGAAGAGAAAGTATTTTTTATCCTAATAGACAATTTCCGGCTGGACCAGTGGAAAGTAGTGAAAGAGTTGCTGGCAGAATATTATACATTTGAAGAAGACCTCTATTATAGTATTCTTCCGACGGCTACACAATATGCAAGGAATGCGATCTTCTCCGGCCTTATGCCTGCCCAGATCGAAAAAATGTTCCCCGAATTATGGGTGGATGAAGAAAGTGAAGAGGGCAAAAACCTGAATGAAGCGCCTTTGATTAAGACGCAGATCGAACGTTTCCGGAAAAAGTATACTTTCTCCTATAATAAAGTATACGACTCCCAGTATGGGGAAAAATTGTTAGGTTCCGTATCTGCTATGACAAAGAATCAGTTAAATGTAATTGTACTGAATTTTGTGGATATGCTCTCGCATGCCCGTACGGAAAGTAAAATGATCCGTGAACTGGCACAGAGTGAAGCTGCCTACCGGAGTTTGACCAAATCGTGGTTCCAGCATTCTACTACCCTCGAACTTTTCCGGAGGATAGCAGAAAAAGGGTATAAGGTAATTGTTACTACCGACCACGGGACCATACGGGTGAACGAGCCGGTAAGGGTAGTAGGTGACAGGAATACTAATACCAACCTCAGGTATAAAGTAGGAAAAAATCTTAATTATAACCCAAAAGAGGTATTTGATATCCGTGATCCTGAAAAAGTAGGGCTACCATCTCCTAACCTGAGTAGTAAATATATATTTGCACTGAATGACTCTTTCTTTGCCTATCCCAATAATTATAATTACTATGTATCTTATTATAAGAACACCTTCCAGCATGGTGGTATTTCAATGGAGGAGATGTTGATTCCTTTTATCACGATGATGCCTAAGTAAATTTATTCCTGAATTTAAACTGTAAGATGAATACAATAAAAATACAAAACCCCGGAACGATCGGACAGGCGGCCACTGAGTTTATAGAGAAAATGGGCGACCGCACCGTTTTTGCTTTTTATGGATCTATGGGAGCCGGTAAAACAACTTTTATTAAGGCTGTTTGCGAAGCCCTTGGCGTAGAAGATGTAATCAATAGCCCTACGTTCGCTATTGTAAACGAATACCGTAGTGCAACCACAGGTGAACTGATTTATCATTTTGATTTCTACCGGATCAATAAAATTGCAGAAGCCGAAGATATTGGCACAGAAGATTATTTTTATAGCGGAGCCCTGTGTTTTATAGAGTGGCCTGAAAAAATAGAAGAGTTATTACCTTTCGATGTGGTACATGTTACTATAACCGAACAGGAAGATGGTAGCCGTATACTTGAATTATCATAGATCATGACACCTGCCGAATATTTTATGCTGGGTATCTTTATTACCCTTGGGTTTTTCTCCCTGCTGGCGGCCATCTGTAATTTTGAATGGTACTTCCGGACAAGCGGAGCGATGATGTTTGTAAAATGGTTAGGTAGGCCGGGCGCACGTCTTTTTTACGCATTATTGGGTGTTGCCCTTGTCGGATGTGGAATAGCTGGGTTTATCTATGGATAAACCCAGTACTTTTTTGTATTATTCTACCAACATAAAATCCAATTGCTTTCTTTCAAGGTTTGCCTGTGCTACCTTAATGGTAATAGGGTCACCTAGCCTATACTGGCGTTTGGTACGACGACCGGTCAGGCAATAGTTTTTATCATCAAATTCGTAGTAGTCATCATCCAGGTCGCGGATCGGAACAAGTCCCTCACATTTATTCTCATTAATCTCTACATATAAGCCCCATTCGGTTACCCCTGAGATCACCCCATCGAATACCATTCCCAGTTTATCACTCATAAACTCTACCTGCTTATATTTGATAGAAGCGCGCTCGGCGTTGGCTGCTGTTTGTTCCATGGTAGAACAATGATCGCACAAATCCTCATACTTATTTTTTGCCACACTGCGTCCTCCATCGAGGTAACGTTCCAGCAGCCGGTGTACCATCATATCCGGATACCGGCGGATCGGTGAGGTAAAATGGCTGTAATAATCAAATGCCAGTCCATAATGACCGATATTTTGGGTGGAATAGCGGGCCTTTTGCATCGCCCGTATAGCAACTGTTTCGATTAAGTTCTCTTCCGGCTTACCCTGTACTTTATCCAATAAGGAGTTAATGCTTTGGGAAACATTTGTTTTACCGCCTTCGGTTTTAAGTTTGTATCCAAACCGGGCGATAAAAGATGCAAAGTTATCCAGCTTTTCCGGGTCGGGTTGGTCGTGTATACGGTATATGAAGGTTTTCTTCTTTTTATCCTCTTTACCGATATGTTCTGCCACTGTCCGGTTGGCCAGCAACATAAATTCCTCAATCAGTTTATTGGCATCTTTAGACTCCTTGATATAGGTGCCAACCGGTTTGCCATACTCGTCAATATCGAAACGCACTTCATACCGGTCGAAATTGATTGCCCCATTTTTGAATCGTTTATCCCGTATTTTTTTAGCCAGCCGGTCAAGCGTAAGAATCTCTTCGCTGAAATCGCCGGCACCATTTTCGATAATATCCTGTGCCTCTTCATAGGTAAAGCGGCGGTCGCTTTCGATTACGGTTCTGCCAATCCGGTAAGCCATCACTTCTGCCTCGTCATTTAATTCGAAGATGGCAGAGAAAGTAAGTTTCTCTTCATAGGGGCGGAGCGAACACAATTCATTCGAGAGCCGTTCGGGCAGCATAGGGATGGTTCTGTCTACCAGGTATACAGACGTAGCCCGTTGCTGTGCCTCTTTGTCAATCACACCATCGGGTTTTACATAATGGGTTACATCGGCAATATGGACACCCACTTCCCAGTTTCCATTCGCTAATTTCCGGATAGAGAGCGCATCGTCAAAATCCTTTGCATCCCGTGGGTCAATGGTAAAAGTAACTACTTTACGGAAATCCTCCCGTTTGGCAATTTCCTCTCCGGTAATTACATCCGGTATTTTAATCGCTGCTTTTTCCACATTCTCCGGATATTTATAAGGCAGGCCGAATTCGGCTAATATAGCGTGCATTTCAGCTGTATTTTGTCCGGCTTTCCCCAGGATATCCACTACTTCGCCCATGGGGTTTTTAGCTCCTTCCGGCCATTCGATGATACGTACAATGGCTTTGTCGCCATCTTTTCCATCCTTCAGTTTATCTTTCGGGATGAAGATATCATTTGCCAGGGTTTTATTCTCAGTAATCAGGAAGGCAATGCCTTTGTGTACCTGTGGTTTTCCCACAAAGCTTTTCGTTGTACTTTCAATTACCTCAACCACCTCGGCTTCCGGATCGGAATTTTTTCTTCTGGCGAGTATCTGGACTTTCACTTTATCACCGTCCATGGCATGCATGGAGTTACGTTCTGCTACAAAAACAGCTGTACCCCCATCTTCCGGGATAAATGAATTCTTCCCATTGCTTCTTCGTACAAAAGTACCTACGGCAATATTTCCCAGGTTATTCAGTTTATAACGCCCCCGGTCGGTCTGTACGATTAAATCATCGGCAGCCAGCAGGTCCAGTATCTCATACACCTGCCTCTTCTGTACCGGGTTTTCAGCCCCAATCAGCTTACTGATTTGCTTATAATTAAAATGCTCTTTAGGCGACGATTGAAAAACGGATATAATGGAATGTACCATTGCCTCTTTTTTCATACGTTTGCTCTGTCCCTGTTTAGGCTTACCAGTGTTATTATCCTTTTTATTATTCCCGGATCTATTCTTTGTCATATTATATTTTCATTCTAAATGGTTTTACCAATCAATATGTGTAAAGGTGAAGAGATGAGGCCTGATGTTATATTGCTGGTAGTTGTTTCTATTAAAATTAAATGATTATCCACATAATGTCCTATTATAAATTCTGGATTTGAAGTCGGAGTT
>JAJPZJ010000041.1 GCA_021204405.1 Tannerellaceae bacterium
GACTTCAAATCCAGAATTTATAATAGGACATTATGCGGATAATCATTTAATTTATGCCTGTCCGGATAAACAAGCGATAATCTTTTTGTTGCATTAACTAATCCCAATCCTCCGCCTTCCTTTTTTGCGGGGCGGTTCCGGCGTTTTTGAGTTTTCAACCAGTAAGATAAAAACTTCCGCTTTAACCAGTAAGATAAAAACTTCCGCTTTCTGCCTGACTAATAGATTTACATAACCTTTTTCAGACGGCATTCTCGATACATGCTTAAAAGCATTTTCGATAAAGGAAATAAGCACGAAAGGGGTTATCATTTTCTTGTCATTTTCCACTTCCCACTGACAATCTACATTCAGTTCATTACCCCACTGTAGCTTTTCGATCTCTACCACATCCTGAATATACTTTAACTCCCTTTGTAGTAAAACCTTTTCATTGTTACACTCATATAATTGGTGACGCAGTATATCGGAAAAGCTGATAAGAAGTTCGGAAGCCATATCGACATTCTTTTGCATCAAAATGTGAATATGATTCAATACATTGAACATCATGTGCGGGTTGACCTGATTACGCAGGAAAAGCAACTGTTCTTCCAAATGTGATTTTTCCTGCCGGGCGTGTTCTCTGAAAAATTCCAATCCGCAAAATCCCGATATAACCAGAATAGAAGTAGGGATCATACCAAAAAATTCGATATAGAGAGGGTTATGAGTTTCCGATATTAAGGCCGACACAGGAAATACCCCTCTACTTTCCAGGAAGTAAAATCCTTCTATGACTAAACCAAGTGAAAAAGCCAGAAGCAAAGTCATTATTACAGCCTGTAACAAGAATATGGAAATCTTCCGTTTTAGCAATGCCTTTTTCAGTAACACTTTACTGGCGTAGGTTGTGAACATGAAAGCACATATCGTAAAACTTAAGGTAAACAGGAAGGATTCAATGAAGGAAGCTCTGGGCATAAACTGAACCCACAGCGTAATAAACAGGATAGTCCAAAAACATCCTATGAATAGATTATAATATTGAAGAAACTTTGTCTTTTTCATATTAACATTTTTATTATGATAAAGATACGGGTTAGATTCCATATTTCTGTTACCCGTTATCACAAGCAAACTACCACTCGTCAAATAGTTTTCTCCAGGCCGTCTTTTCGGTATTTCTTTGCTTCTGAAAATAATAAAATAAACGAAGCGAATGAAATACGTTATTACTTTCTTATCCATTATTCAAACTCTTTATTGCCATGCACAGGGCTGGAATCTGGAGCAATGCCAATCCTATGCGCTGGAGAACAATAGGCAATTATTATCTGAACAGTACACTGCGGATATACAGAGAATGGAACATAAAACTATTCAAAGTAAACTTCTTCCTGAAATATCCGCCAATGCCAACCTGGATTATTATTGGAAAGTACCGGTACAAACCCTGCCCGGTGAATTGGTCGGGCAAACTCACGGAACATTTATTACCGTATCGACATCTACCTCCCATGCCGGAAGCTATGGAGTGGATGTAAAATTAAACCTTATTAATGCTGAAGTATGGACAGGAATTAAACTGGAAGCATTAAAAGAACAAGCCAGGCGACACGAATATGCTTCGATGGAGAAATTGTTGTCAAGAAATGTATCCATATCATTTTACCTCGTTCAGCAATACAGCAAAGAGCGGACGGGCTACCCGACAAAGATACGATAATCAAAAGCAGGTACATGAATTAATTGAAAATAAGTTCAATGAAAGTCTGTTGGATCAAATTTCGTTTAATCAGTCTTTGAGCCTTTTGAAAAACCAGGAGGAAATATATTTGCAGACTGATTATAAAGTAGAAAACAGCCTTGCCGATTTAAAATTTTGGATGGGATTCCCTTTGGATTCCCTATTGACTATTCAACAAAGCAGGGAAATACCCGCCCCCGAAATAACCAGGTTTGAAAGTATGCGGCTCCCGGATTATGAAGCCGAAAGGTTGAAAACAGATATAGCCGAAAAGGATTATAAAGCCCGCTTATCTGCCTTTTACCCCAAATTGGAACTCGTAGGAAACTACGGGCAACTCGGTTTTGGAGAAAAAAGCAGGTACATTACTCAATCCTCCGCATGGCACACTTCCTCATTCGTTGGTGTGCGGTTAAGCATCCCCTTATTCTCCATGTCTGATATCCGGCAAACGCGGAAAGGAAATAATGATTGCACAGGCAAAGCAGGATTTCCTATACTATGAGGATAGCTAGCAGTGGGCATACCTCCAACATTCCAATCATCTCCAAAGTACCTGGAAAACGCTCCGGATCCAGGAAGAAAAATTGCATTTAGCGGAAGAGAACGAGCGGTTGAGCATTCAGAAAATTGAGAGCGGAATTATTGATATGCTCCAACACAAGCAAATCCAGCAGGATTTAATCGACGAGCAAAACAACTACAATCAGGCAATAACAAATTATTTGAAACACTATGTTGAAGTTATTTATTTACAAAGCAGATAACAAAATGAAAAAGATTATTTCAATCCTCCTACTTGCGGTTTTCTTTTACTCCTGTAAGCAAACCGGAGAGCCATATATTGTTGGCGAACATATCATAAATGAAGCAGTGTATGCTTCCGGCGAGGTTTATCCCACACAATACTACTTTCTGAAATCACCCAAAACAGCACCGATCTTGAGAATACTCGTAAAGGAAGGTGATTATGTGTTGGCAGGCGATATATTGGTAATAATGGGTAGTACAGACGAAACAAAGAAAATCCGGCTTGCATTCGACCAGGTAACCATTGCCAGAGAAAACGCAAACGGAAATTCTGCCATACTGAATGAAATCCAGGCAAAAATAGATATTGCACAGCAGCAATACCAACAGGATAAGGCCCATGCGGAAAGCTATCACACCTTAGCCGCAACTAAAGCCGTATCGCTCCAGGAAGCGGAAAGCAAGCTGCTTGCAGCGGAAAGGAGTTTAGCAGAGGTAAATACTTTGAAGGAACAATATACTGTTACACAAAACAGGCTGAATAATCAATTACTTACAACTGAACTACAACTGGCAGATGTTTCCCGGCAATACAATGACAATGCAATAAGAAGTAATATATCAGGTAAGGTTTACTCTATACTCAAAGAGGAAGGGGAAACCGCAGACAGCGACACCCCTATATTGATGGTCGGCGTAGATAATGCTTTTAAACTTGAATTATCTATTGACGAGCGGGATATAAGCAAAATCACAACGGGGCAAAAAATATATTTTGAATCGAACACTTATCCCGGAAAGCAATTTAAAGCATTTATTTCTAAGATTGATCCGGTTATGCGGAAAGATTTAAGGTATTTCAAAGTGGAGGCACTCATATCCGATTCGACTTTCTTTTTTCCTCAATCCTCAGCAGAAGCCTGTATTATTATCCGTGAAAATGCAAATGCCATAATGATACCTTTCGGGTATTTGAATGGCGACAATATATGTCTGCCTTCAAAGACGGAGAAAGTTATGGTTCCGGTAAAGACAGGGATAAGGATAAACGACCTGATCGAAATTAAAGCTGGTATCGTTGCCGGAGATATTATCCTTAAACCCGCTGTCCAATGAAAATAATTAGAAGAACAAAACTGGCTTCATTTGTTGCTTTCTCACAAATGAGAACACGGGCGAAACAATCCGTAATTGCAACAGCAGGCGTTGTCTTCGGTGTTACGGTATTCATTTTTCTGCTCGCATATGTGAAAGGGTTGAACGGATATGTACAGGATATAACACTGGAGCAAACCCCTCATGTACGCCTGTATAACGAACCAGAGATCGCACAGAACACCCTATTGAATAAAGTAAGCCCCCATACCCTGAACTATACGCACCATGTCAAGCCTAAGGCAGTATTACCCAATATAAAAGACGGCTTACAAATCATTCAGGAAATACGACAGGACAATAGAGTTTCAGCGGTTTCAGGTTCGGTAAAGGCACAGGTGTTTTATGAAGTCGGACTATCCCTGTTTAACGGGCAGATTACCGGAATCAATTATGAAGATGAAAATATCCTGCTCAATCTGGCTCCCAAATTAACGGAAGGAAGCTTTACCGACATGAATATTACCCCTAACAGTATAGTTATGGCATCGGGACTGGCAAAGAAAATAAATGTTCGTTCCGGCGATAAAATAACAGTTATTACCCAAAGGGGGGAATACCTGACAATGACAGTTGTGGGAATATTCAAAACCGGTATCCCCGAAATTGATATAGAACAATGCTATGCAAGTAGTTCCACGGTTCAAAAATTTTATCAGTTCCTTCTTCTTATTTAACTGATATTAAAATCAAGCTGCAAAAGAAGGATAATGCCTTTTTCCTGTCGGAAAAATATCGGGCAAAATACGGGTGCAGCACATCCGACTGGATGCAAGATAACGCACTTGCTTTCGAGAACGAGGCCATGCAGAACATGGTTGTTTATTGCGTTGCCGTTTGCCTGCTACTGGTCGCCGGATTCGGTATATACAATGTACTCAATATGATGATATACGAAAAGATGAAAGAAATAGCCATACTAAAAGCAATGGGCTTTTCCGACAACGATGTACAGGGTATTATCCTTATCCAGTCATTCGTAATAGGTATAATCGGTTCATTGCTAGGACTGCTGTTCGGCTTTCTGATTTCTTATGCAGTATCACTCATTTCTTATGAGAGCGAACTGTTTTCATCAATCAATCACCTGCCAATTAGTTTTAACAAGATGTTCTATATATTGGGATTATCATTCGGGCTACTTACTGCTTTCTTTTCGGGATATATACCGGCTCGAAAAGCTGCCCGTATTGATCCTGTTTACATAATAAGAGGATAATATCATGGAAATACTGAAAGTCGAAAACCTGAACAAGCATTTTTATACCCCGGCAGATTTTTGGGTACTGAAAAATTTAAGTTTCAATGTCGAAAAAGGCAAATTGACTTCAATAACAGGTAAATCAGGAAGTGGGAAATCAACATTATTATATTTGCTTTCTACAATGGACACGGAGTTTGAGGGAAGCATAAAAATAAATGGAAACGAGATAAAAGGCCAGGGAAACAAATGGCTATCCAATTTCAGAAACAACAATATCGAATTCATTTTCCAGTTCCACTATTTACTACCCGATTTTTCCGTACTCGATAATGTAATGCTTCCGGCAGTGAAACAGGGCAAATATTCCAAAGAAGAAATAGAAAATAAAGCTATGGACTTACTCGGATTATTGGATGTCAAAGGACAATCACAAAAACGGGCATCGCTACTATCCGGCGGACAGCAACAACGTGTAGCAATCGCAAGGGCACTGGTTAACGAACCAACCCTTATCATAGGCAACGAACCAACCGAGAACCTGGACACAAACAATACCTGTATCGTTTTAGACCTTTTTAAAGAACTAACCGTTGAAAAAAGGTTATACCATCCTGACTGTTACCCATGACGACGACTTTGTCCGGCAGTCGGATCACATTATTCACTTAGTTGATGGGGAAATAGTAGTATAGAAGAACCCGACGTCCCCGCGCCTGAACTGGTCGGTAAAACCCACATAAATATGTAAAGCAAAGTGTAAAATTTGAATATTGAATATCGTTTGTTATCTACTTTAGAATAAAATGAGGGTTAAGTGAGCGTAGCGAATCGAAGATCGGCCCTAGGCTATTGCTTTTAACCCTTACAGCGTATAGCTGTTCGCCCAACCTTCCCGGGCTATTGGCTAAAAACCAGTCTTTCTGATTGCTTTAAACCCTTGCAGGGTATCAGGCGCAAGTAAAATATCAAAAAAGGTGGAGGTAGCAGGTAGGTAACTACCCGGTAATCCTTTTTCATCCTCTCCCTTAGCTTACGGTCCGGGAACCTTAA
>JAJPZJ010000101.1 GCA_021204405.1 Tannerellaceae bacterium
AAAACTATATTATTTACTGCTTCGAAAGTACTATTTTATCCGGGAAGTTTATGGGTGCTACAACTAAACTTCCGTTTAGATATATTTTTTAATAAGCCAGCCACCGGTTTTTTATAAAATTGTGACATTTTTTGCAGGCCAGTCCCTATTTTTAGTCCCCGTCTTTCCTACCGGTTCGGTGATTCTTCCTATTTATACAGCTACTAAGATATTTATAATAGCCTATTGACTATGAAAGAATTATTCAAAATTACTCTAATTTAAATAATATAGCTAATAAATGAGACGACACCGGAGTTTTTGCAGACCAACTTTTAAAGCCTGTATACTAATTTTATTTAATCCTGCTTTTTATAAAAAAAATATATATTTTTGCGCTTACAAACCAACGGTTATTCCTCATACAACCCGGTATTCAATATTTATTAGTCTAACCCCCTTACTACATGAGGCAGGTAAGGAAACAATTTTTAAATATGAAAAAAGTAATGATGTGCTTAGCTGCATGTGCTTTATTAAGTAGCTGCGGTATAACTAAATCACCAGTCCAAGGTTATATTTATACAGATGTAGTTTCAGGAAATGCCGTAACAAGCAACACACTGGCTACCAAAGTGGGTGTATCTACTGCAACAAGTGTGTTAAACCTGGTGGCAAATGGTGATGCCAGTTATCAGACTGCAGCTAAAAATGGTGGCATCACTAAGATTTCTCATGTGGACGAACGTAGCTGGACTGTGCTTGGTATTTATACCACTTACGAAACCATCGTATACGGAGAATAAATCATAAAACTGATAAAATGACCGGTTGAGAACTAGCTAAAAAGGAGATTTACTCCATGTGTTAGTTCTCAATTGTTTTTAAACCATAGTATGAGAAAGTACGTATTATTCCTTTTCCTTTTTATTACCTTAACAGGAAATGCCCAGAAATTACACCGGCAGTATTCATTCTATCCGCAGGAAACAGGAAATCTTTATTTTGTACATCCCCAGAAAGCTTTTACAAGTACTGACCGGCAGGCTGTAAAACAGCTTACGTATGATATCACTTATCTGGCACCCGGCGATTCTGCCACTTTTTCTTTTACGTTCCATACAAAAAACATCTGCAAAAGTGATTCCGTATTCATTTATAATGCAGGAGGTGAATTGGTTTATCAAACAGCAGCTACTTATCTTTATCTCCAGCCCCATAAAAGCTATTGGCGACAACGGGTTTTTATCAAACTTCCTTATACCTTATTAACCGGATTGTATAAGGAGGAAAATTCTTTTACTATCTGTCTGGAAGGTAATTGCAATCTCAGGTATTCCATGAAAAAGAAAACCTGGCAAAAACAATCGGCTATGATGAACAACATTGTCGATCTTATCCGCTATAATCAATAATTATCCCAACAGAGATAAAGGTTGTAGCGTTTTTCATTTTATATTTTCTTACAGGTTTTATTGAACAGCTATTCGTACAGGTATTACAGGTTTATTTTATACCAACAAATTTATCAATCGAACCAATAATTTTCTTTTAATAAATTTTACACAAAAAAATTATTAAAAAGATATTTTAAAAGAATGGTATTCAGGATATTTTAGCTATATTGCCTATGATCTTACTATATCATAAGCAAGCTATTGTAAACCAACATTTAGATTGATATAAATTATGAAATTTAACAGGCCCTATCAGCTATTTATTGAAGTATTAAAATCGAGGTTTCCTGAAAAAAGAAACTTACGACTACTTTGATGGAGGTTTTGTCGCTTGAAAGAGAGGCCGTTTACCGGCGTATACGGGAAGAGGTTCCTTTTTCTTTCGGAGAAATAGCTATCCTTGCGCAAACCTTTCATATCTCCCTGGATAACATTGTTGGGATTGGTGCAGATACCGGCCGTGCCAGTGGTTGCCTGGTGATGCATATGAACTTTCTCAATCAGCCGCAGAAAGAGGATTACGACATTCTGGAAGCACTGGTTTTTTATTTTAAATTAATAAAAGGAAGTCCCTATTCCGAGTTTGGGTTTATAGGAAATACAGTACCCCAATTATTCTACCTCAACTATGAATATCTCTATAAGTTACATTTACTCAAATGGGATTTCCAAACGAATAATCCGGAAAGAAGAAAACCTTTAAAAGATATTATCCCACCCGAACGGTTGAAGGAATTAAATACCTCTTACCAGCAGGAAATAAGGCATTCTACTAAAAGTAGTATCATTTTCGACAGGAACACGTTCCGGACCCTGGTTAGCGATATTCTGTTTTTCTACCAGGTACGCCTTATTACCAAAGAGGAATTAATAAAGCTAAAGGAAGAGTTACAGGCGCTGTTGGAAGAGATCAACCAGGTAGCTATCACAGGAGCCTTCACTACCGGAAAGCCTGTTGATATCTATATATCCCATCTGAATATTTATACCACCAATCTTTATTTTCATATAGATACTATCTCCAGCCTGGCCATGTTACAGTCATTTGCTTTACCGGATACAATCAGTATGGAAGAAACTACGATTAAGAAAATGAAGATATGGCTGGATTCTTTTCAAAGAAGTTCTATCCAGATTTCGCAATCGGGTGAAGCGCAACGGATACATTTTTTTTGATGAGCAATTCAACCTGCTGAATCAAATAGGAGAATAACTATCTTTTTACATTTCAGACCATGAAAACAAATAAATCTTATGAGGCTTTTATTGAAGCACTTAAAAATAGGTTTCCGGAGAAAAAGAAAATAACCTCCACCCTGATGGAACTCTTATATATGGAAAGGGAAGCGGTATACAGGCGGTTACGTGGAGATGTACCCTTTTCCTTTCACGAGATGTCTATCCTGGCGAAAGAATTTCATATATCATTAGATAATGTGCTGCATAATACTTATACCGGTTCCAAAACCAGCCCATGCCTGATAACCCATGTAGATTATTTCCAAAATCCTACTGAAATTGACTACCAGATGGGAGAAGGAATGGTCAATTTCCTTAAATTAGTAAAAGACTGCCCCCACCCCGAAGCCGGTACGGCAGCCAATACCATTCCCTCTTCCTTCCATTTGCATTATCCTTACCTGTTGAAGTTCTACCTGCTAAAATGGGCTTTCCAGAACGGCCAGTCAACAAATATAAAAAGCCTGCAGGAGGTAATTGTACCGGAGCGTTTTCAAAGAATCTGGCATGACTGGCTACTCTTCAAAGAAATAAAACAGATAACTATTATCTGGGACAAACAGGTATTCCGGAGCCTGGTAAATGATATTAATTATTTCAGGAAATACGCAGGATTACCCCGGAAGATATAGAATCATTAAAAAAAAGACACACTGGCTTTGCTGAATAATCTCGAAGAAATAGCGCGAACAGGACATTTTGAGAATGGGAACTCAGTCCATTTCTATGTTTCACAATTAGACCTGGATACAACCCACAGTTATATATATGCAGATCCTAATACCCATTTGAGTCTTCTGAAAGGATTTACCGGCACGGATATCTTTTCGACAGACCTGCAGGCCACTCAAAGAATACAAACCTGGATACGATCCTTGCAACGGACTTCCATACTTATCTCAGAAACTGCCGAAGTACAACGCCTTCGTTTCTTTGAAAAACAACGGGAGGTTGTCAACACGTTGGTATAATAAAAAGGTATAGCAAAATCCAATTAAAGAAAAGCTGACAGAAAATTTTAATACTTATATAACACGACCTTAGCTGTGTTCCGCTTACTTAATTATAAACATCTGTATTATAAATATTTGTCATACGTGATGGCTATAAGCTATTTTCAGGCCGCAGGCCCGGCATACCTTAAGCCCCCGTAGGCGCCGCAGGGCTGTTAAATTCTCTTACATTTCTAGTTTTGCTATAGTCCTGCAAGGACTAACTGTAGGAGAACTTAACAATCCTGCGCCTACGTCGGGAACTAATTCTTTTTATCAATTATTATTTTGATATTGGAAACTTCTTTCAGGTAATTCCTATTATTTTACTCTTACCTTAACAATAGCTTTCCGGATCGTTCCTTCCCCAATACCCGGAGCATGTCCGTCTTCAGGAAAATAGATAGCAAACTGACCCGGATAGATTTTGTCGTAGGTAGTAGGTTTGTCGACAAAAAAGGTAATATCTTTTTCCGGATTATATTCTCCTATAGCTTCCTTCAGTTCGCTGCCTGCTTTCCAACCAATACTTTCTACTCCTTGCAGGGGCATCTGGATATCGATATACTCATTGTGAGTTTCCATTTTGGCATCTTCTTTTAATTTGCCGCAAATGGTAACCACACTGATGAAAAGGTCTTTCCCCTCAATTTCATATTTACCGTCTTCCACGGTAGTCAAGTCAGTCGTTTTTACGTAATCGAAAGCTTTTTTAAAAAGCGGATTTAAAACTTCAAATCTGGTAGTGTTGTTTAATGAATCCAGTATCATACGCTATGTGTTTTTAATCATACATGGTTTAATGCAAAGATCGTTCTTTCATTTGAAAAGTAACAGGTTCCATTTTAAAAAAATTGGTATTTATATGTGACAAATTGGTTTCTTTTTTCTGGTTTATTATCCGGTTAGCCATTTTTGTTCGTACTTTTGTTATAGCAATAATAAATATTATACGGCGAAATAAATAATATACCTGAATAGATGATGAGATTTAAAACAAATGCAAAATGCCAGGGATGTGTAACGGCTATCGGCAATGAACTTAATAAGATTATGCGGAAAGAGGAGTGGACACTCGACCTGTTCCAGCCTGACAAAGTGTTGACAGTTACTGCCGAAGTAACTCCTGAGGCAATACTGCATGCCGTCACCAGTGCCGGACTGAAAGCGGAACAGATCTTGTAAATGGGTAGGAAGAAAACAGAAAGCTATACCGAAGAGGTAGCGAATATGCTTACCCATGGTGCCGGCATGTTGTTTGGGATGGTTGTCTCAGGAGTATTGCTGGTAACCTCGATCCGTAGTGGCGACCCGTGGGTCATGGTCAGCTTTGTGCTCTACGCTATCTGTATGACCCTATCGTATGTAACATCTACTTTCTACCATGCTTCGGCCAAAGCAAAGCAGAAGTATCTGTTACGCCGCTTTGACCATAGTGCTATCTATCTGCATATTGCCGGTACCTATACCCCTTTTACCCTTGTAGCCCTACGCCAGGAGAGTTTCTGGGGATGGGGGCTTTTTACGGTTGTATGGCTGGCTGCTTTAGCCGGTGTATGGTTAAGTTTCCGGCGTATGCGTAAAAGAGACCATCTCAAAACAGCCTGCTATCTGGCGATGGGATGGGTGGTAATTATTGCCTTCAAACCCTTAATGGATGTGTTACAACGGATGGAAGCCATGCACGTGTTGTATTGGCTGGTAGCCGGTGGTTTGTTCTACACGGTAGGTAGTATCTTTTTTTCATTGGATAAATATAAATATATGCATCCAATATGGCACTTTTTCGTGTTGGGAGGCAGTATCTGTCATTTTATTGCTATTTACCAGTTGGTGTAAGCCTATAAATCACTTGCCTTCCGGTCAATTATCATTGTTTTATGAATAACCTTTGGTAGAATAAGTTTATATTTGCCACAATTATTTGTGTTTTTAGTAAACAATTCTGACCATGAAAAAACTATTGCTGGCAACTGTGCTGTTGTCTTTCTCGTTCCTTTCTGCCCAGGAAGGATTAACTCCTGTTTCATTTGATAAAGTAACACTTACCGGCAACTTCTGGAGCGACCGGATGCAGATACAGAAAGAGGTATTAATACCTGTTGCTTTCGAGCGTACACAGGAGGCGGTAAACGACCTGCGGCTCACCGGTGAATTCCTTAAAATGATTATCCGCATAATGTCCTATTATAAATTCTGAATTTGAAGTCGGAGT